>CADBSW010000097.1 GCA_902797505.1 uncultured Prevotellaceae bacterium
TGCGGGCACGGCCCACAGCATCAATCTCATCGATGAAGATGATACAGGGGGCTTTCTCTTTTGCCTGACGGAAAAGGTCGCGCACACGACTGGCACCTACACCCACGAACATCTCCACGAAATCGGAGCCGCTCATAGAGAAGAAAGGCACGCCAGCCTCACCGGCAACAGCCTTGGCTAACAGGGTCTTACCTGTTCCCGGAGGACCTACCAACAAGGCTCCCTTAGGAATCTTACCACCTAACTCGGTATATTTCTGCGGGTTCTTCAAGAACTCCACAATCTCTTGTACTTCTTCCTTGGCACCTTCCTGACCGGCAACATCCTTGAAGGTGATACCCAGTTCACCACCTTTCTCGTACATCTTTGCCTTACTCTTGCCGACGCTGAAGATACCGCCGCCACCGGCACCACCTCCGCCACTCATACGGCGCATCAGGAAAATCCACACACCGAAGATAAGAACCCATGGGAGTATGCCGATCAGCACATTCCATAGTTCGTTACCTTGTCTGTTCTCATAACTGAACGTGCCAGTGAAATGGCCGGCCTCACGCTCAGCGTTAATAAATGTCTCTACCTGATCGACACTGCCGATCTCTACAATGACATAAGGCTCGGTACCTGTCCTGTCAGTACCTTGCTTGAAGACCTCACGGATTTTCTCTGCCTTGACGAACATCTTCAGTTTGTTCTCCTCCTTGTTGGCAACGATCTTTGAGGCATACCCCTTGGTTACCATTTGCTGAAATTCGGAGTATCCTACAGGCTTGCTCATACTGCCCTTGGTCTCTCCATCAGAGGAGAACCACATGGCGAGCAATAGTACCAATACCGAAATATAGAGCCAGTTCATGTTGAACCGTGGCTTCTTGGGCTTATTATCTTGTTCCATCGTAATTAGTCTAAATCAGGGATCTCTGTTATCTTGGCATCCTCCCAAAGATTCTCCAGATGATAGTAGTCGCGCATCTCGGGCACGAAGATATGTACAATCACGTCAGCGTAATCCATAGCTACCCATAGAGAACGCTCCCTGCCGACAATACGCAATGGCTTCTCACCACTGTGTACCCTGGCGAATTCCTCAACAGAGTCGGTGATCGCATCCACCTGTGAGGGAGAGTTACCTTGACAGATCACAAAGTATTGACAGATGGCACCTTGCATCTCTGACATGTCTACTATAACAACTTTCTGGCCTTTCTTTTCTTGTATGCCTTTAACTATCGTATCTACGAGTTCTTTTGTCTTTACCATTAACATTAAAATTAGTTCACAAAGTTACACTGATTTCTTGTAAAATCCATAGAAAAGCATATTAATTTGATTTTTTTTGCAAAAAAAACGGGAAAAATGTTGGTAGTTCAAAAAAAAGCAGTACCTTTGCACCCGCATAACAGAAGAAAGTTATTGCATGTGATTGGGGTATGGTGTAATGGTAACACTACAGATTCTGGTCCTGTCATTCTTGGTTCGAGTCCGAGTACCCCAACGCTAATTATCGATAAGTTGCTGGATATCAGTGCTTATCGATTTTTTTTGTTGGATACGCAACATAAAGTGAGCGTACCAAACCTATGATACGCTCACCCCTACAGGTTGTTCTTAGTCAAATCCTGACCGAACAAGTGATTAAGACAATTTCTCTGCCTTGCCTTAATCAGTGTTTTTCAATAGCAGATTGTATCGGTAAAGACAATGTCGTTCTCGCTTGATACAACAATCAGGTACGATCCATATCCATAGTTTGATAGATTAAACCAGGTGCAGTCGTCAATAAAGACATCACCTTCTTCCTCTGTACAGACAAATGCACCATTCATATATAATGCAATAGTAACATCGTTGAGAGAAGTATTAAACGATACATTAAGTAGTCCCGTAGTTGTATCCATTGTAACTTGGATTGGTTCGGGATACCCTTCATCTCCGTGATGTTTGTCCTTCTCTGTTACCGGATTAGTGTCGTCTGGTGTTTTTGCCGTAATTGTGTTAGTTGAGGACAACAGCATGCTTGTTGTTAAGATCAACATGGGAAAATAGTTTTTTAATGTCATAGTTTTTATTGTTTTAAAAGTTTAGCGAGAGCAAAAGTAGGGTGTAGAAATAAGAAATACAAGTTTTTTTTGATATTTTTTCGATGCCATGTTGTAGTCCAAATCTTTGTGTATTTCATTGCTTTTCAATATGTTGCACAAGTTGCAACAACCGTTGACTATGTAAAACTACCATACTCGACGAACAGATACTTGTCATCATGGTATTCTTTTTAACGAAAAAAAGAAGGCTGCAACAACCGTTGCAGCCTTCTTGATCCTATGTTGAAAGATTTATTCTTCCTCTTTGTTTTCCTCGTCGATAGCCTTGATCTTCTGGCGAACCAGCTCACAGTCGTCTTTCAACTTCTGTACTTTGCGGTTCATCTCGTCAATCAGACTATTGCCCTTCTTGCTGGCGGCATTCAAGAATCCGAGGTTGTTCTCGTATGTCTGAATCTCTTGTTTCAGACTCTCGTAACGGCGCATCAGTCGGGTACGCTCATTGTCGAGTGCGTCAACACCGCGCTCTGCCATATTCTTGATGTTACTCTTGAAGTTATCCAGACGACGGCGTGAGGTGCTGATATGCAGTTCGTCATACAGATGGTCAAGCACCTCGTGGTATTCCTTGTAGAGCTTGTCTTTCTCCTTGAAGGGCACATGACCGATGCTCTGGTACTTGTCAACCAACTCCTGAACCTTCTCCTGCAGATCCTCAGCAGAATCTTCGGTGATAGCCTTCAGTTCTGCGATGATGCTGCGCTTCTGCGCCAGGTTTTCGCGCTCTGTGCTGCGGGTACCTGCATGAGCGGCATTGCGAGCCTCAAAGAACTTGTTGCATGCTCCTAAGAACTCGTTCCACAGCTGGTCGCCTAATTTCTTGGGCACCATACCGATGGTCTTCCACTCCTTCTGCAAAGCGATAAGCTTATCACTGGTAGATTTCCAGTCTGTGCTGTCTTGCAGAGCCTTGGCCTGCTCGATCAATGCACGTTTCTTGTCGGCGTTCTCAGCAAACTGTGCCTTGAGTCCCTTAAAGTACTCTGCCTTCTTGCCGAAGAAATCGTCACAGGCAGCACGGAAACGCTCAAAGATCTTCACATTCATCTTCTGGGGAGCAAAACCGATGGTCTTCCACTCAGCCTGAATATCTATGATCTGACGTGTGCGCTTCTCCCAGTCGCCGGCACCCTTATTCTCTTCTTTGGCAATAGCCTCTACCTTCTCACACAGGGCTGTCTTGCGGACGAGGTTATCCTCCTCCTTCGAACGGAGATTGTCGAAGTGCTGCTGGTGCTTCTTGTTGATCACGGTAGAAGCGGCCTTGAAGCGTGCCCAGATCTCCTCGCGCAGTTCTTTTGCTACAGGACCGGTCTCACGGAACTCCTGATGCAACTTCTGCAACTGATGGAAGGCGCTGATCACATCCGGCTCGTCGGCCAGCTTCTCTGCTGCCTCGCACAGACGGGTCTTAATGCCTAAGTTCTTCTTGAAGTCATACTCGCGTGCCTCGCTGTTCAGCTTCAGTAGGTCGTAGTACTGCTCTACATACAACTGATAGTTACGCCACAACTCGTTGGCTTTCTCTGCTGGCACGAGTTTGATATCTTTCCACTCCTGCTGGAGCTTCTTAAATTCCTGGTAATTACGGTTAGCCTCCTCAGGAGAGGTAACCATTCCCTTGATCTTCTCGATGATATCCAGTTTTCTCTTCAGATTCTCTTGCTTCAGGTTCTCCTGCTCCAAGAAGAGCTTTGCGCGCTTTTCCTTGATCAGTCCTAACTCGGCCTTGAATGTCTCTTCATCCATGTCGGGTGTTACCTGGTATTTCTCCGGGTCGCCGCCGCCATCGATATAGGCTTTGTAGTTAGCTTCGCGCTCAGCGAAATGCAGTTTGTAGAAGACGGTCTTCAGGTGGTCCACCTCCTCCTTGGAAGGAGTCTCGTCACCATGTGCCAGTTCTTTCATGCGCTCATTCACCTCCTGCTTGGTCTTGTACACCTTCTTGGCCATGTCCTCAGCGGGCTGCTCCTCAGCAACCTCTTCTGCTGTCTCCACCACGGCCTCCTCTACGGGTTCTGCTACGGCCTCTACAGTCTCCTCTGCAGGCGCTGCAACTTCCTCAGCTGGTTCTTCTGCGGGTGCATTCTCTTCTGCAGGAGTAACTGCCTCAGCGGGTGTCTCTGCCTCTGGGGTGATCTCTGCGTTAACTACGTTTTCTTCTACTTTCTTTACTTCTTCCTGTGCCTCATTGGCAAGAACGTTTTCTTGAGAGTCCATCATTTACTGATATTAAGTTCAATAATCAAAGGTATAATAATCGGGGCAAATTTAATTAAAAAAAATAAAAAATCCTAACTTTAGGTGTTTTTTTTCAAATTTTTCTTTTAAAGTAGCCTTTTATACCTCAAAACAACGTATGAAAGCATTGATGCAATGATGGATATGATGAGTGCAACGGCAAAACCTACGGGGTTTTGCTCCATGCCGTTGATCAGGTTCATGCCGAAGAGTGAAGCCACGAGGGTAGGGAACATCATGATGATGGTCACGGCTGTCAGGGTACGCATCACGCGGTTCATATTGTTGTTGATGATGCTGGAATAGGTATCCATCGTACTCTCCAAGATGTTCGAATAGATATTGGTGGTTTCCCGCGCCTGACTCATCTCGATGTTGACGTCCTCGATCAGATCGGCATCCAACTCATCCACCTGCAACTTGAATTTCAGTTTTGCCAGTAGGTTTTCATTACCACGGATAGAGGTAATGAAGTAGGTGAGTGAGTCTTGCAACCTGCTCAGTCCGATCAGCGACTCGTTGTTCACGTCGTGATCAAGATTTTTCTTTGCCTTATCGATCAGGGTGTTGATCTGCTTGAGTCGTTTCAGATACCATACGGCCGAGGAAAGGAACAGTCGGAAGATCATATCGACATAGTCGACGAATCCTACGCCTCTCTTCTGCTGATAGCTTACGAAGTCGATCATCATGTTCGTCTCGTAGTAGCATACCGTGATGGTCACGTCGCGCTTGTGGATGATACCCAGCGGCACGGTGGTGTAAGGTGTCCGAGAACGTATCTCCTTGACGTAGGGGATACGTAGGATAATCAGCATCCATCCGTCGTCGTACTCATAACGTGCACGCTCGTCGGTATCGCTGATGTCCGACATGAAATAGTCGGGGATATGGAAGCGTTCTTCCAGTTCACGCTGATCGTCATCTGTCGGACAGGTAACCTGAATCCAACAGTTGGGCTCCCACTCAGGAAGCACTTTGAGTCCTTGATTAGTATTCCAATATGTTTTCATCTTGCTAATCCTTCAAAAAATAATTAGTCGGCGAAGGATCAGCCCAGCGGAAAAGGGTGTCCTCAGCCTAAACGTTTTATATAATCACTGTTTTCCGCCGGATAATCGTCCATATTGATTTCTTTTAAGTTAATAATGTATTAAATCCAGTTGCAAAGGTAATGAAAATCAGAAAAAAAACAAAGAATTTGAAGAAAAATATATCAGAAACAGACGTTTAGTCCTACTCGTACAACTCCCAGACAACCATAGCCTATCTCACCGAAAGCGCCCAGCCAATCCTTCCCTAACCGCACACCCAATACCGTGATATGGTAGGCCATGCCATATTTGACACGGTCTTCATCCTCTATAACAACTTTTCTTTTTACTGTTTCCGACTCTATAGGGGCATAGTCTTCTGTATGCGATGTGATATGATGGCGCATCAGTCCGATGGCCCCTCTGGAATAGACTCGTGCAAGGTCTGACTCATACCACGTATATCTGACGGATGGCATGACTGTGAAATAACGGCAACTCTCATATCTGGATATGTTTCCCATCAGATCCCAGTCGGCTGTCGTCTTTATTTCTTCAGTCGTATAGTTGCCAAAGTAGTTTTCATTGGATATGCCCCATGTCACCAATCCTCCCATCTCCCACTTCCGGTTTATACGGTAGTGATATTCCATATTAAGATAAATATACGAGTTGCCGATGAGATCGAAGCAATCTCCATCATTCCAGTAGTATGCTATTTGAGGTTTCTCATTCGGTCGTGATGGTGTGTCGTGATCTGCTTGGTTGGCTCCACAACCTACACCTATACTCAGTTCGTGGCGTCGCATAGGAGGAAGTACTTTCTTATTGCTTTGTATCATCTCTTGGCGTATCGCCTCGTAGATGGAGTCTTCACCGTTGATAGTCGCTTTTGCGGAAGAACCAGATCTGGTAGTGGCACATGAGGATAACAGTGCTGTGACGCATAACCCGACTGTCAGGATGCGGAGAAACGCAGCTCTTGTAATTGGTTGATGTAAATAAAGTCTTTTCATGGTGATAGTTTTTATTCCATGCAAAGGTAGTACAAAACTGTTTCATAACCAAGGAAAAGACGGGAAAGTTTATAAAGACATATATAATAAGGTACGCGCGAATGGTTACAAAATAATGGGGACAGATCACTGCCCCCATTATCATGATATTTTATTTATCGATTACTTCACTGGTACATCCTCCATGGTCTTCTTCAGCAACTCCCAGAAGGGCACTGCTGTAGCATAGAGAGCACGCTCGGTAGTGGTGTGCGGACTGCGGATAGTCGGACCCAGTGACACCACATCCAGATGCGGATACTTGCCGAGGATGACAGAGCACTCCAGTCCGGCGTGGTCAACCTGTACGATGCCGTCCTCACCAAACAGTTCCTTGTATTCCTTTAGCAGCAGGTTCAGTATCTCACTGTCGGGGTTCGGATCCCAACCGCCATAGCTGCCGGCAGTCTCCACCTTCATACCAGCCATGTTGAAGCAGCTCTGCAGCGTGTTCACCACACAGTCTTTCATATCCTCACGACTAGAGCGAGCCAACACTTTCAGACTGGCATTACCACCTTCGATGTCGATGATGGCCAGGTTGCTGGATGTCTCCACTACGTCGGGATAGCTCGGGATCATGCGCAGCACACCGTTATGACAGCCGTAGATGGCATTGATGAGGTTGTCTTGGATCTCCACGGGAACCTCTGTCTTGGGTGCCTCCACCTCTTCGGCGAAGAACTCGATACCACTCTCGATATGCTTATACTCGTCGATGAAGTCGGCTTTCCAGTCCTCTACCAGTTCTTTCAGTGCTTCCACGTTCTCCTTTGGCAGGGTGAGCACCACTTCTGCCTTGAATGGGATGGCATTACGCATATTACCGCCGTGCCAGCATGCCAGACGAGCCTCGCAGCTCTCTACGGCCTCACGTACGAAGCGTACCATCATCTTGTTGGCATTGCCACGGCCCTCGTGGATCTCCAGACCGGAGTGTCCGCCGCGCAACCCCTTCAGTGTAACCTTCATGGCTACATCCTCTGGGTCGGTCTCTACCTCTTTGTATTCCATGGTAGCGGTAACATCGATACCACCGGCAGAACCGATCACGAACTTACCCCATGTCTCTGAGTCGAGGTTCAACAGGATGTCTCCCTGCAGCTCACCCTCGGGCAGTCCGTTGGCACCAAACATACCTGTCTCTTCATCAGCGGTGATCAGAGCGTCTATCGGTCCGTGCTTCAGATCCTTCGCCTCCATCACAGCCATGATGGCAGCCACGCCCAAACCGTTGTCAGCACCTAAGGTGGTATTGTTTGCCTTTACCCACTCGCCGTCGATCCACGGCTCGATAGGATCGGTCTCGAAGTTATGCTTGCTCTCGGGAGTCTTCTGTGGCACCATGTCCATATGTGCCTGCAGGATGATACCTTTGCGGTTCTCCATTCCCGGTGTGGCGGCCTTACGCATCAGCACGTTGCCGGCAGGATCCACACATGCTTCTACCCCAGCTTTCTTGGCAAAGTCTACTAAGAATTGCTGAATCTTCTCCAGATGTCCTGATGGACGAGGAACTTGTGTCAGTGCATAGAAGTTTCTCCAGATGCACTCAGGTTTCAGATTTTTAATTTCACTCATAGTCTCAATATTATTTAGGTTAACTATATATTATTTGATTTTGTCTTTTTTGCGGTGAATGCCAGTGCCACCCACGCATAGATGCCAAGCAGGATGATCAGCATGGTCTGTATCGTATGCACGATCAATACGAAGTACAGGGCATCCAGATCGGCCACGCCATAGAGTATCAGCATGGTCTTCACGGCGAAGTGCCAAGGACCGGCCCCGTTGGGCGTGGGCACGATCACGGCTATCGATCCTACTACGAATGTCACCAGGGCGCACGACAGACCGAGACCGGCCGTGAAGTCGAAGCAGAAGAAGGTGAGGTAGTAATGCAGGAAGTAGCTGGCCCAGATGCCGAGGGTGAAGAAGATAAACAGCGGCACGTTGCGCACGCTCTTCAGCGACACCACCCCTTCCCATATCCCCCGCAGGGTGGCTTTCACCTTACTATAGAAAGAAAGTTTGCGCAGCAGGATATGCAATAGGCCTAACACGGCCAGTGCACAGATAAAGGTTACGAGATATCCCACGGGCGAGAATCCGCGCATGATTGATTCCAGGCTGGTGCCCGTACGCTCGAAGAACGTGCCGAACATACTCATCTGGAAGAGCAGGGTGGCCCCCGTGATGATGGCTACCACCAGTGTGTCGATGGCCCGCTCGGTAACCACGGTTCCCAATGATTTGGCAAACGAGATATCATCATAGCGCTTCAGCACGCCGCAGCGCATGAACTCACCGATACGGGGTATCACCAGACTGGCGGCATAACTGAGGAATACGCTGTGTATGCTGGTGCTGGTGCGTGGGTGCTCCCCGATGGGCTCCAGTGTCTGTCGCCAGCGCCATCCGCGGAACATCTGCGCCAGGATACCGAAGGGGAACGACAGCAGCATCCATATCCAGTTCATCTCGTGCAGCAGCACGTCTTTCACCCGTATAAAGTCGAAGTCACGATACATCCAATAGAGGATGGCACCGCCCAACAACAGAGGCAGGGCAATCTTCAAACTATTGTTGATGATTCGTTTACTGTCCATGTGTGCAAATGTACGACAATTCATTGTTATCTCCAAACAATTAATTCATTTTAAACAAATTTGTCATGAGGGGAGGATGAACCCTAAAAGTGGAAATAGTTATTTCTTAATAGTTGAAAGTGGCAAATCGTGATGGCCACAGTATAGGAATCAATCAGCTATGATACCTTTTACTGTAGCAAAACAAGTTGTTTTGGTCCAGAAAAAGGTACTAAAACAGATGGCTGTGATACACTTTTCTAAGGCAAAACAACTTGTTTTGGTCTTATGAAGGTGTATGAAGGCAAAATTTTTGCCTTCATAGTCGCAATGCTTTGATTATAAATACTTTATGTAAATTATGAAGGCAAACTCATTTTTAAACAAAAAAAAATGGTGTCAATCCCGATGTGATTATGATGAGGATTTGCAATTTTTGAGAGCATTACAAATGCTAATATTTAACAGACGGGGATTGAAATCCCCGTCAACGGTAGAAGGGAACAAGAAAATAAATAATATTTTTCAGTTTTTGTATCTTTTATATTATCTTTGCATGTAAATATCTGTTTTAATGAAACAAGTAAGACCCAAAAAAAATCTTGGTCAGCATTTCTTGACCGACCTCAGTATTGCCAAGGCGATTGCTGATACGGTGGACGCCTGTCCGGAGATTCCCGTATTAGAGGTGGGCCCCGGCATGGGCGTGATGACGCAGTATCTCGTGGAGAAGCCCCGCGAGCTGAAGGTGGTGGAGATAGACCGTGAGAGCGTGCAGTTCCTCAATGAGCATTTCCCCCGGCTGCGAGAGAATATCCTGGGAGAGGATTTCCTGAGGATGGATCTGCGGCAGGTGTTCGACGGAAAGCCGTTTGTGCTTACAGGTAATTACCCCTATGATATCTCCTCGCAGATATTCTTCAAGATGCTGGATAACAAGGATCTGATACCTTGTTGTACGGGCATGATACAGCATGAGGTAGCGCAGCGCATGGCATCGGCACCGGGCACCAAGGCTTACGGCATACTGAGCGTGCTGATACAGGCATGGTATCATGTGGACTATCTCTTTATGGTGGATGAGCATGTGTTCAACCCACCACCCAAGGTAAAGAGCGCCGTGATACGCATGACACGTAATGAGGTGACCGACCTGGGATGCGATGAGGCACTGTTCAAAAGGGTGGTGAAGACGGTCTTCAACCAGCGCAGGAAGATGCTGCGCGTGAGTCTGAAGCAGCTGCTACCACAGCCATCGGCAGGATTCTATGAGCAAGAGGTGATGACCAAGCGCCCCGAGCAGTTGTCGATACCACAGTTTGTGGAACTCACCAATATGGTAGATGAGGAATTGAAAAAGATATGAATGCCTTATAGTTATCCGTATAAACCGACGGTCGTATGCAGAATGAACTGACGATAGACATTCTTCGTCAGTGGAATGAGAAAACCGCTGATACGCTCTATAATACTTATTATAGGGCATTGGTGGTATTCTCAAAACAGATCGTCAAAGATGTGGATACAGCTGAGGATATTGTGCAGGATGTGCTTTCTGCTCTATGGGAGAAGAAGATAGGTTTTGAGAATCTGTCACAGTTCAGGGTGTATATGTATAATGCGGTAAGAAACCGTTCACTGAAGTATGTGACAAGAAATAAACACCTACAGGTGAGTATTGACAATCCCGATCTCTCATCCAGCGAGTTTCATCTGCTGCCAACAGGTGAGGAGGATTTCTACAGTGAGGAGATCTACCGCCGGATGATACTCGCCATAGAGAGCCTGCCAGACCGGCAGCGTAGTGTCTTCCTTTTGGCGATAGAAGGGAAGAAAAATAGTGAGATAGCAGAGGTATTGCATATTAGTGAGGACACCGTCAAGACTCATCGCAAAAGAGGCATGGTTACGCTGCGTGAAAAGATGTCAGATGATATGTTGCTATTGCTCAGTATCTTGATAGCATAAATTAATCATACTAATATAGAAAAGTTTTATAGTGGACAGATCAGTATGCAGGTCTGCCCATTTTTTTTGCGTTTATATTTTTTTTACAAATCATGTACCCACTTTTTAAAAAAATGGGTATAATCCACAAATCATATATCATCATGGAACAGAATAATATTAATATATTAGTAAGTAAATACCTGTTGGGAACGGCAACACCGGAAGAGTTGTCGATGCTCGAACAGATTACAAAAGAATATCCACATATAGCTGAATTACTGGAACAGCTAAAAGACGAAGATAGCTTTTCAAAACGCTATTCAGAGTATATGGCGGTTGATAAAGACAAAGCGTTACTTCAATTCAAGGAAAAGATGTACCTTAATCAGGAAAACATTTCGGCAGAAGAAACTACTCAGCGAAAGACTTCATTCTTTGTCCTTCGTCCCTATCTGCTCAGAATTGCTGCCGTCGTACTCTGTCTCATAGCCGTAGGTGCTGGATGGTGGTATAAGGACTATACGAAGGTTACCCCACCTGAGATCGCACAGGAAGTAAGGAAGGCAATAGAGCAGAGTAAGGTGAGTGGTAAAAACATGGCAAGAGTAGAGACACTTTCCGACATTATCCAGGAACGATCCATGGGAGACAGCGAGTCACCACAGCAGCTCGCCCAAGCTTATGAGGTTATCCAGGAGAATTATAATCTGGAAGATCTCCGCCGTATCACCACCGTTCATGACAGGGAGTTCTGGGTGACATTGGATGATGGTACGTTGGTACACCTTAATTATAATAGTAAGATTATCTATCCCGAGAAGTTCGGACGGAATAACAGAGAGGTCATTCTCGACGGCGAGGCTTATTTCATGGTTGCCAAGGACAGAAGTCGTAAGTTTATTGTGCACACACCCGACGGTGACGTCACTGTGCATGGCACA
>CADBSW010000098.1 GCA_902797505.1 uncultured Prevotellaceae bacterium
CGACGAGGTGTGCTATGAGGGCGACCATGCCAGCCGTTGGGCACAACTCTCTGGTGAGCAGATGCTCGAGCGTATCTGGATGGGACTAATCGGCGGTACCTACGTCACTCATGGAGAATGCTTCGTGGATGACATGCACAACGACAAGAACTACACCGGTTATGCTTTCCTGGCAACAGGTGGTAAGTTCCGTGGCACCTGTCCGGCACGTATTAAGTTCACCCGCAAGATTCTTGACTCACTGCCCTACTCCATCCGTCTGGCCGATCAGAGCTGGGATGATAAGACAGCGTGTGCAGGGCCCGATCATTACTTCATCTATTTCGGTAGTGAGAAACCCAAGAAATGGGCCTTCAACCTCCCCGCCAAGTGCAGTCGCTGGCCACGCCTGACAGCCGGGAAGCGCTTCAAGGTGGATATCATCGACACCTGGAATATGACCACCACGACAGTCAAGGATGTGTTTGTCACTAAGTTAGCCGACAACCGTTATCGCTTCATCGACGAGAACGGCAAGAGCATCAAACTGCCCGGCAAACCGTATATCCTGCTGCATATCTACACTGAATAAACGACAGAGGGCATTTCAGTTGAAATGCCCTCATATTTTATACATAACCCAACATTATCAGTTGATGTAATCCAACTGCCGCTTGAGTTCTTTCAGATCCTCGCGCAGCCGGATCAAGCCCTCCATCACACGGGCATTGTTGTCAACACCCTCCTTATTCTCACGGAGCATCTTCTTGGCGGCAGCCAACTTAAAGCCGCGCACCTTCACCAGATTATATACGGCTTTGATGTTCTCAATATCCTTCTCGGTATACTGGCGCACATTATTGCCCGTTGTCTTCGGTTTGATCAAAGGAATCTCCTTCTCCCAGAAACGTAAGTTACTCTCAGACACGCCAATAATCTCAGATACCTCCTTGATAGAGTAATATAATTTCAGATTTTTATTTTCGTTCAAAGCCATAATCAACGATTTTTTCTTATTTCAGTTGCAAAAATAAGAAAAACAAAGTATCTTTGCAAAAATTTTGCGAAAAATCTTAGAACAGATAACAAATATAACAAAATAATCAGAAGACAACATGTTGACAGCAAACGAAATCCGTGACTCTTTCAAGAAATATTTTGAGTCAAAAGGGCATACCATCGAGGCCTCTGCCCCCATGGTGATCAAAGACGACCCCACACTGATGTTTACCAACGCAGGAATGAACCAATGGAAGGATATTATCCTTGGCACACGTGATCCGGAGCCACGCCGCAGGGCTGACTCCCAGAAGTGTCTGCGTGTGAGCGGTAAGCACAACGACTTGGAAGAGGTAGGTCATGATACCTACCATCATACGATGTTCGAGATGCTGGGCAACTGGAGTTTCGGCGATTACTTCAAAGAAGGTGCCATCGATATGGCATGGGAATATCTGGTGGATGTTCTCAAACTGAATCCGGAGGATTTATACGTAACGATCTTCGAGGGATCACCCGAGGAGAACATCGAGCGTGACAATGAGGCCGAGCAGTTCTGGCTGAAGCATGTTCCCGCCGATCACATCATCGAAGGCAACAAGCACGATAACTTCTGGGAGATGGGCGACACGGGTCCTTGCGGTCCTTGTTCAGAGATCCATCTCGACAGTCGTACACCAGAAGAGAAAGCACAGGTGGCCGGTCGTGACTTAGTCAACAAAGACGACCCACAGGTCATCGAGATCTGGAACCTGGTGTTCATGCAGTTCAACCGTAAGGCTGACGGTTCTTTGGAGAAGTTAGCCATGAACGTGATCGATACCGGTATGGGCTTCGAGCGTCTGGTACGTGCCCTGCAGGGTAAGCACTCCAACTATGATACGGATGTGTTCCAGCCGTTTATCAAAGAGATTGAGCGTCTGAGCGGTATCAAATACGGCGAGAAGGAAGATACCGATGTGGCTATGCGCGTGATTGCCGACCATATCCGTGCCGTGAGCTTCTCCATCGCCGACGGTCAGTTGCCGGGTAATGCCAAGGCTGGTTATGTGATCCGCCGTATCCTCCGTCGCGCCGTGCGCTATGCCTATACCTTCCTCAACCAGAAGGAAGCCTTTATGTATAAGCTCATCCCCACACTCGTGGCAGAGATGGGTGGCGCTTATCCCGAGTTGCCTGCACAGCGTGAACTGATCACCCGTGTGATCAAGGAAGAGGAAGATGCTTTCCTGCGTACGCTGGATAAAGGTATCAAGATGATCAACGATGCCATGGCAGAGATGAAGAACGAGGGTAAGACCGTTCTTGACGGTGCCCAGGCATTCCGTCTTTTCGACACCTACGGATTCCCACTCGACCTGACGGAGCTGATCTGTCGTGAGAATGGCTTTACCGTAGATAACGAGCAGTTTGATGCAGAGATGCAGAAGCAGAAAGAGCGTGCCCGCAACGCTGCTGCCGTGGAGAACGGTGACTGGATAGAGCTGCAACCCGGTGAGCAGACCTTCGTGGGTTATGACTATACAGAATATGAGTGTCACATCCTTCGCTATCGTCAGGTCGTACAGAAGAAGAGTAAGTTCTACGAACTGGTACTCGACTACACCCCGTTCTATGGTGAGATGGGTGGACAGGTAGGCGATCAGGGTGTTCTTATTAACGAGAATGATACCGTAGAGATTATCGATACCAAGCGTGAGAACAACCAGAGCATCCACATCGTCAAGCAGATGCCAAAGGATCCGGAGGCACAGTTCATGGCCTGTGTGGATACCGACAAGCGTGAGGCAAGTGCTGCCAACCACAGTGCTACCCACCTGCTCGACTACGCCCTCAAGCAGGTGTTGGGCGATCATGTAGAGCAGAAGGGATCATTCGTGAGTCCTGACACCCTGCGCTTCGACTTCTCTCACTTCCAGAAAGTTACCGATGAGGAGATCCGTCAGGTAGAGCGTTTGGTTAATGATATGATCCGTCAGGATATCCCCTTGCAGGAGTTCCGTGAGACTCCGATAGAAGAGGCAAAGAAATTAGGAGCTATCGCCCTGTTCGGTGAGAAGTACGGTGATAAGGTACGTGTGGTGAAGTTTGGTCCGAGTGTTGAGTTCTGTGGTGGTATCCACGCCCACTCTACCGGTCATATCGGTATGTTTAAGATTATCTCTGAGGCCAGCGTGGCTGCCGGTATCCGTCGTATCGAGGCCAAGACAGGCAAGAACTGTGAGGAGTTGCTCTATGATCTGGAAGATACTATCCGTGCGATCGAGAACCTCTTCAATAACGCAAAGGATCTGGAAGGTACCATCCAGCGCTATATCAATGAGCATGATCAACTGAAGAAACAGATCGACCAGTTTGTGGCTGAAACCGTAGAGCGCACCAAGAATAAGCTCTTGGAGGAAGGTCGTGTCATCAACGGTGTGAAGGTTTATACCGCCGTGTTGCCAGTCAAGCCAGAGGTAGCCAAGGACCTGGTCTTCAAGGTACGTGCCGCAGAACCTGTTTCCAGCATCTGTGTTGTCGGCTCTGTCTATGACAACAAACCGATGTTGAATGTGATTATCAGTGAGGATCTGGTAAAAGAGCACGGACTGAATGCCGGACAGATGGTTCGCGAGGCAGCCAAACTGATACAAGGTGGCGGTGGCGGACAGCCCCACTTCGCTTCTGCCGGTGGCAAGAATGCCGACGGTATCAATGCCGCTGTGGATAAGGTGATAGAATTAGCCAATCTGTAATCCGCACCCTCATGAAAGATGTCTTCA
>CADBSW010000099.1 GCA_902797505.1 uncultured Prevotellaceae bacterium
ACATAATTTAAAAATAATTATTAACCGGATCAACCTATATCACAAATAAGGCTGAAAGTAGTCAACTAAAATCGTTAAACTACACTAGGACTCACAGTTTTATGTACTAAGACTCACAGTTTTATGTACTAAGACTCACAGTTTTATGTACAAGGACTCACAGTTTTATGTACAAGGACTCACAGTTTTATGTACAAGGACTCGGAGTCTTGTGTACTATCACGATCGTCATTAGGCATTATTAACAACAGTCCGGATACCTTGGACTGGGAGTCCGGGGTACTTGGACTGTCGGCTTTAATACACTTTGCCATGCCCAATCCTTAATACAGATTATGTGGTTGATGGTCATGCCATCATATGAAATCGTTTTTTAACACCATTTGCACATTATGATGTTGCAGGATAATAATAAATTTAGTACCTTTGCAAAGAAATGTGTATGTTGGGGAAAGGTACCCCAAGCAAGTACAGAAATAACTCGCAGGTGGATGCGAGTTCCAGACGGGGACTTCCCCACTGATTTATTAAATGCTAATCATTAATATTAACTTAAAATAAAATGTCTATGAGAAAAATTTTACGCATGTTTTTAGTGTGCCTCATGACCATGTTCTGCGGAACGGTGATGGCAGAGGACATCATTTGGCAAGAAGATTTTAGTAGTTACGCTGCTAATGACAAGCCATCAGGTGGTGACTATAGTTATGTCTGTACTGATGGAGGAACCACTACCAAGATTTACAAAGAGAAATTAGCAGGAGGAACAGAACCAGAATTATTGGTTTCAAAAGGTGGAGGTTCATTTGCTGCAACAATTCCTCTTAATGGAAAATCAGGTGAAATATCCTTATCATTCCAAACTAATAAAAATGATTTAGGAGTAGAGGTTGAGGGCGCTACAATTGGATCAAAAACGAGAAGTGGCAATAATGATAGTTATACGATTACAGTTGCTTCCGGAACAGAAAAAATTACCATTACTTTCAAACAGTCTTCTAATTCTAATGCCCGTTTAGACAACATAAAACTTTATCAGGGTGTTGCAAAGAAACCTGCAGGACTTTCATGGGGAACTGCATCAAGAAGCGTTACCCTCGGAGCAGAAGACAATAATTTTCCAACTCTTACGAATGAGAACAACCTGCCAATTACTTATACCAGTTCTGAAACAAGTGTTGCCACCATCAACACTAATGGCGAGATAACCCTTGTAGCTGCTGGTGAGACAAAGATTACCGCATCTTTTGCTGGTAACGATGAGTATGAGGCTGGAGAAGTAACATATACGCTTACCGTTAAAGAAGCAGGTGGAACCACGCCATCAGAAATCACAGAGATTTCAGTTGCTAAAGCCCTTGAAATTACTAATGCGTTAGAAAACGGGAAAACAACAACCGAAGAGTACAAGGTAAAAGGTTTCATCGTTGGTACACCGGATTTCCAGCGCAGAGATGACAATACCTTATATGGTAATGTGAATCTGACAATTGCTGACGAGAAGGGGGGATCTACAACACTTACCATTTTCCGTGGAAAGTATTTTAATGATGCCAACTTTACAGAAGAAACCATCACGACTCTTAAAGAAGGTGATGAAGTTGTATTCCAAGGAAAACTCCAGAAGTACGTTAAAGGCGAAGAGATAACTCCAGAATTGACCAGTTGTTATCTTATCAGTGTCAATGGAAAGACAGAGCCAGAGACTCCTGCTGTTACCATCGGTGAGGCATCAGATATTAGTGAGTTTATTGGTATAGAAGAAAAGGGTAAGCCCTATAATTTGACACTTGAGAACGCACAGGTGGTTTATTCATGGACTTCTACAAATGGTAACATTCAGGCTTTCGTTCGTGATGAGACTGGTGCTCTCTGCTTCGACTTTAGAAACAACAATGCACCAGGTGCTAACTTTACTACTAATAAGATCGTAAATGGAACAATCATTATGAACAATAATGTTTACAACGGTCTGCCACAGGCAAGTGCTATCGCTGAGACAAACACTGAGAAGTTGACCTTCACTGATGGCAGTGAGGCACAACCCCTTAAGATTACAGCAGCTGATGTATCTAAGAATCTCAACGACCTCGTGCTCCTGGAGAACGTAACAATCACCGAGAAAGAGATTAAAAACTCTAAGGATGAAATGGTTAAACATTATTATGTTGATGATGTAGAAATTTACAACCAGTTCCACATTGAGGCATTCAATGACCTTTCTTCTTTCGTTGGCGAAGGCAAGAACGTGAAGGGTATCGCCGTTGTTTACAACACTACTTACGAGATCTATCCTATCGAGATCACTTCTCAGGGTGGCGGTGAGACACCGACAACTTCTGGTGTGATGATTAAGTTTACTGAGGAAGATGTTTGCGCTAAGGGAGCTGCAAAGAGTGAATATGCAAATGGTGATTTCAAACTGACATGTGTTGATACTAAGGCAGAGAAATTGGAGATCGATGCTAACAACGCATACTTTGGTACTGCAGAAGACTACCAGAAGTTCACACATCGTCTGAAAACAGGAGGTAAGTCTGGCAGCAGTAACTCTTTAACACTGACTATTCCAAGTGATGGAACACTGAAAGTTTATGTTCGTACAGGTAAGAATGGAGAAACAGATAGAAATCTTGTTTTAACTCAAGATGGTACAGAACTATACAACAAAGTTGTACAGGAGGCAGATGCTGTACAAGTTGATATGGGTGGTGAAGAACCGACCAATGTTTATCCTGTCATCAGTGTTGCTGTTAAGGCTGGTGAAGTTACTATTGGTTATCCTGTTAATAGTCTCAACTTCTATGCTTTCGAATTTATCGCTGGCTCTTCTGGTATCCAGAACGTAGTGAAGCCAGTTGTTGAGAACAGTATCCGTTACAACCTTGCTGGTCAGCGCGTAGATGAGAACTACAAGGGTGTAGTAATCATGAACGGTAAGAAGTACGTTGTGAAGTAACAATCAACGATAACGTTAACTATAAGGATACAAAAGCGGTGCACTATAACAGGTGCACCGCTTTTTCGTATTACACATATATATATCCATACTATATTATACACGCATCACAAATATTTTTACATTTAAACCTTATACATATAAAAAACCTCGACTAAACAATAAAATTATTACGTCAAAACCTTTGCAGTTTCAAAGATTCTATATACCTTTGTCTTTGAATTGTGGTTCAACTTTACGTTGATTAAAATGGGAACAAGGTGTAAATCCTTGACTGTCCCGCAGCTGTAAGCTGCCCTTATACAGGAACAAGCACCATAGTCACTGAGATTTTCGGGAAGACGCTTGTATCCAGGCAGCAAGTCAGAAGACCTGCCATGACGATGGCTCTCTCATTCCTCTGGGGTTAGGATGAGTAGAGATAATTTATGGGATTTGTAAGAAGTAAAAAATGAGGAAGTACTCGCTCATCATTGTTTTACTGTGCTCCATTTATGGGAGTTCTGTGTCTATGGCACAAACAGATAACACAGTGGAACGTAGCAAAAACAGTCGTCTGGACTCGCTGCAAAAAATACAAGAGGTGGAGGTGTATGGCAAACGTCCTTTAGCCACCTCGCAGACGTTACGAGGAAAAGACCTTCAAGCGCTTTCGACCACGACTGTGGCCGATGCACTAAAGTATTTTGCCGGTGTACAAATCAAGGACTATGGTGGTTTAGGTGGACTAAAGACCATCAATGTAAGATCACTTGGAGCCCAGCATGTTGGTGTATATGTCGATGGAATTAGGATCACTAATGTACAGAATGGTACTGTTGATTTAGGAAAATTCTCTCTTTCATCCATGGAATCCGTAGCGCTGTATAATGCCAATAAACTTGACAATTGTCAGTCGGCCAGTGAATATGCTTCCGGGGCTACAGTTTACCTGCGTACCCGTCGCCCAACATGCGACTCACTGTCTGTACAGTTACGTCAGGCCTCGTTCTCCACCTACATGGGTAAAGCCAATATTCAGTTCTTCCGCCATGGATGGAGCGGATTCATTGATGGAGAATGGACCGACACAAAAGGAGACTATCCTTTCCGCTACCATTCAGAGTATGAAGATACCGTTGGACATCGGTCGAATAGCGACATTACCTACGGACGTATTGAGGCAGCGCTGTTTAAAGACGGTTTTTCCTCACATCTTTACTATTACGACTCAGAACGTGGTTGCCCCGGCGGTATAGTGCGCCGACTTAGCGACAAATACGTCAATGTGGGACGTGAATGGGATCGTGATTTCTTTGTACAAGCATCTTACCAGAAAGAATTCGCCAAACATCACCGAATAAAAGCAAATGCCAAATATACCAATGAATACCTGCGATACTGTACCGACTATCCTGAAAACCAGAACACTGCCCGTGTGGATAATCATTATCGGCAGCAAGATGGCTACGGAGCATTGTGTTACGGTTATACCCCATGGTCGTGGCTTTCCCTATCCACCAGTTACGACATCCGTTACAGCAAGCTATGGGCAGACCTGAAGAAATTTGATGACGTCTTCCGATTAGATCAGAAAGAAGTGGTAGCTGCACAGATGAACCTACATGATTTTCAGGCTGCCATGTCGATGCTCCATCAGCACTACCACGACTTCACCTACGCTCATGTGGGAGCAGCCGACCCGCTCGACCGATGGACCCCTGCCCTATCACTGGCATATACTTTCCAAGGAATAACCCTTCGTACCTGGTATAAGAAAATCTTCCGTGCCCCGACACTCAACGATCTCTATTACACACAGGTGGGCAACCGAAACCTTAAACCAGAATATACCAAACAACTGAATATAGGTTTGGAATACCACTACAATCATAAGCAGTGGAACGCTTCAGTACAGGCTGATATCTATCAGAACAAGATAGAAAACCGTATCGTATGCCTACCCCTGAAAGGCACTTATACCTGGACAATGATGAACTATGGCTATACCTTCTGTCAGGGGCTCAACGCTACTGCTTCAGGTTCATATAACATACACGACTGGAGTTTCTCGCTCCTTTCCTCACTGACCTGGCAAAGAGACTTGAACAGGACAGATCCCGAGGATGAGGACACCTATAACAAACCTATCTGCTACTCTCCCCGACTGAGTTACACGCTAACCGGCATCATTCAATGGCGTCGCGTTCAACTTACAACCTCATATATGCACGTTGGTGAGCGAATGTGGAGCTATGCCGACCCTAATGACATGTTGACACCTTATAATAATATAGATACGAAGTTATCTTATGACACTCATCTGGGAAAGACATCTTTAGGACTATGTCTTGAAGTGTGCGACCTTCTTGACGAACAATACGAGCATATTCCCCGGTATCCATTACCAGGACGTAACTATCGTCTGACACTAACATTCGGAATTTAAAATAAAATATATGAAACGTATTTTTAGTATCATATTGCTACTATGCCTTCTGTCTGTCAGCATGAGGGCACAAGAACGTATTATCCTGCTCAATGAAGGGATATGGCAGTCGGATAATGGTCAAATGACCTATTTCGAAAACGGAAAGGTTGTCAGTAACAAGTGGTTTCGAGACAAGAACGGTAGCAAACTGGGAGATACGCCCAACGATATCATTCAGATCAACGAACAACTGATAGCCATCGCCATCAACTGGTCGAACATCATACAATTTATCTCACCTGACGGTAAAGCGGTGGCCGCCACAGAAGATATACCCAACAACCGTAAACTGTGTTCCGACGGTCGCTACGTCTATGTAACCAGTTATGGACATGAGTGCGGAACACAGGATGGCATGAAATACTTTACCAAAGGTTACGTTGCCAAAATTGACATATCGAACTTCAAGGTGGTGGCAGCAACCGAAGTGGGCTATGAACCTGAAGGTATTGCCCTGTACGACGGGCATCTCTTCGTAGCCAATACCGGTGGTTACGCCTTTGAGGAAGCACATGACTACGAGACAACAGTATCAATCATCAACGCAACGACCATGAAGGTGGTGAAGACGATAGACACCGGGCAAATAAATCTCTATGGAAAAATGTCGCAAAGTGGACAATACCTTCTTATCAACTCACCAGGGGACTACTATGACATACCAGCCGCCTGCATTGTCTTTGATTGTAAGAAGGCACTGTCGGACTACACCAACGAATGTTTCGTCCGCTTAGACTGCGCCTCCACCTATAACTGTACTTTGCTCAACGGAAAGTTCCTCGCCATCGGTTCGAAGTTCTCTTATTACACCAACGACTATACCTTCGATTATAACGTTATCGATCCTGTGGAAGTAATGATCAGTCAGGGTGCAAGCGGCATAGACCAGTCGTTGGTAGGAACCGTTATCCAAGACATCATGAAGATGGGAATGCCCTATGGCGTATATGTCAATCCTTATACCGGCTACTATTATGCAACAGATGCCGGATCCTTTACTGCCGCAGGACAGCTCTATCAATGGAATCCCCAAGGGAAACTGCTGGGTAAACACAAGGTATATATCAATCCCGCCCATTTCCTTGCTCTTCCACCAGATGGTCAGCATTTCACGGGAATAGAGGACATCTATGCTGAAGACGACCGATTTAAGGACGGCAAAGTTTACGATCTTCAAGGGCACATCGTGAAGACTCCCCTACGTGGACATCTCTATATACAGTTCGGGAAAAAATTCATCTATAAATAAAACCATTTTAAATTACTTATTTTATGAGAAAACAATTACTTACATTCTTGGTATTGGCAATTCTGTCTATCAGTAATGCCTATGCCGCCAGCGTTAAGGTGACGATGAATACCATCTCGACCACCATGAAACTGGCAAACAAGAGTACAGGTGAGGCTATCGATGTCGGTACACCCGCCAACCGTGTGTACACATTCGACGCTCCTGCAGGAAGTTACGTGCTTACCGGTTATGCGACCAATGGTACCACGGAGAATGGAACGATCGTCATCAACATCACTGAGGACGGAGACAACGATTTCAGTATTCTCACGTGTACTGCTTATGCCACAAACAGTGGTTGGAAAGTTGATCAGGACTATACTGTTGAGGTGGAAGTAAACTCCAAAGAGGGAGAGAAGCAAGAGATTACCATCGGCAACAGCATCACTGCAGGGCGCAAGACCTTCCTGGCACTGAACGGTAACAGCTACTATGCTTACTTGAGACCAAGCGAGAGTCGGCAGGCTGAGGGATATATGGAACTATTCCGCTCCGCAACACTCACCTTTAACGTCAACGTGTCCGGTGCTATCCCCATGGGAGCTGACTATACAGTCACTGTCCCCTCTAACGCTGAGTTCTATTTAGGAACAAAAACCGCACACTTCATCGCTTTCAGAAAAGTTGAGCCTCTATCGGTAGAAACATCTGGCAGCAGTAAGAAGATTACCTATCATCTGGCAAACAATACTCAGTACAACTATCGCACTTGGAAAAAAGGTGGACTGACACAGGCAGGTTACTTCACGATGAATACCGATGAGAGTAAACGACCGGATTTGTTATTCACGGATAAAGACTACTCCGCATTCGGACCAAATACCATCAAACACGACGTACAGTGGAACGGAGGGTATGAGACAGGTGATATTTTCGTAAACGTCAATGAGCGTGGACATCTGCGCATGAATGTCGGTGACACCTTTAACGCTCATGCTATGCGTACTTGGGAGTTGACAGATAACTCCACAAATAACTATTTCATGGAGCCTGACTTCCATTACACAGTTATCGATGTTAATGGAAAAGCCAGCAAAGGTGTCATTGAGATAGAGAACCCTGATGGCGGCCCAGATCCTTGGACAACCATAAAGGCTGTCGGTAACGGAACAGCCATTGTACTTGTAACGTACGACGCCATTGGAGTAAACTATTATAGTCAAAAGACCAAGAACCCATATATGGGAGGTGAATTCTGGAGTGCTATATGGCCGGAAAATACTGCCGCTTATGTTGTGACAGTAGGCGGAGGTACCACCAGCATGGATCCTAACATGGTTATCAATGAGGCATACAACTTAGACACTAAAAAATTAGCGGGAAAATATGTTGATGCCGAGCACGACGTGTTCTATTATCTCGACACAGAGGAAGGATACACCTATACCTTCACTCCAAGTGGCGTAGCAAATGTAGAGATCGCTTACCCAACCATCGGTAAACATTCCGCCACCTACAAAGGATTCGCTACCACTGGCGTAACCAAGAATCAAGACGGTTCCTATAGTCTGTTGTTAAAAGAAGGAAGACAGATTATCCGTTTGACAGATGCCAGCGGCAATGCCATCTATCAGGTACTCACAGCCAAGAAATGTCATCGTGAAATCACTAATGTCACCCGTGAAGGCAGTAGCACCTTCATCCCAGGCGACAAGGTGAAGATACAGTATTCTGGTTTGCGCCATCCGGCTAACAAGATGGCTGGTATCTATAACATGTCTGCATATATCACATATAACGGCATTCCTAACGGAACATCACTTATTTTAGGAGCAGGACAATATACTTTCGGTTCTGTGGCTAGTGCACAAGCCGTTACTATCACCATCCCTGAAGACCATGACGTGAATGCCACGCCAGAGATTGTGATGAACGATGGTGTCATTCAGGTTAACGGATTTGGCGATCCTATAGGTAATCACCGTAACACCAGTAGGGTGACGGGCCGCTCTGCCAATTTCACTGCTATTGCTCATAAGACATACTTCGGTGCTGTTCCAGAAGTACGTATCCCATTGATGGCTGCCACTCCATTCGTAATACATCTTGAGGCTAATGCTGATGACGTAGAATATACACTCACTCGCAATGGTGTATCTCTTTCAGCCAACGAGGATGGTACCTATACAGGCACATACGGAGACTATGAACTTACCGCATCAAAAGCCGGCTATCGTTATTTCAGAAGCACATACACCATTGAGGATGGCGCAGAAGGAGATCAGACCTTCTACGTGGAATTAGAGAAAGCCGATGACAAAGCCTGGGACGGAAAGTCAAAGACTGAGCCGGAAGCAGTTGACGGAATCTATCAAATCAGCAATGCAGCTGAACTGGCTTGGTTCGCAGATCACGTGAATGGAGGACAGGTAAGCAAGAGTGCTGTTTTGGTAGCAGATATCGATTTGGCAGACTATCCATGGACTCCTATTGGTGGTGGGACCACCTCAAAGGCATTCAAAGGAAACTTTGACGGTAATGACCATAGCATTGACGGTCTGTACATCAACAATACCTCTACCTATCAAGGATTGTTTGGATACGTTCATACAGGTACTGTCAAGAAACTTACTGTATCAGGAGAGGTATCTGCAAAACAGTATGTTGGTGGTATCTCAGGCGCTACCACACAGAATGCTGTCATTGACAGTTGCGTGAATAACGTTACCGTTCAATCTACAGGCACTTATTTAGGTGGTATCACGAGTCAGATTACAAACAATGCGAAAGTGACCAACTGCGTCAACAACGCAGAAGTTACAGGTAAAGCTAACTATGTTGGTGGTATTACGGCAAATATCGCCGCAAACTGTACCGTTGACCGCTGTGCTAATAACGGAGATGTTAAAGGTGCCGGTAATTATGTAGGAGGTATAGCAGGATATGTGGCACAAGCCACCTCTACCTTGTCGAACTGCTACAACATCGGTGATGTGGAGAGTACTGCTGGATGCGCAGGTATTGCAGGATCAAATCAAATGAACGCAGTGATCACCAATGTTTATAATATTGGTAAGATAACAGGAAAGAATGTGGCATCTTGTGTTGGCGGTACAACAGCCAAGAATAACGTAACCAAAGCTTACAGCGTAGATAGTTATGACATTACCACCAACCAGACCAATGTTACAATAGAGCAAGTAGCAAACGGAAATCTGGCACACTTGCTGGGCGAACCGTTCGGTCAGGATCTGGAGAACGATAACTATCCTGTTATCGGAGGACCGCAGGTATATAAGGTTACCTATACGACCAACCTCGACTCTTATGTGAATACACTTTACAGTAACGCAACCTTAACAACTACCGGATGGGTTGACAACAGAACATCAACATGGTACACAAAGCGTGGTGGAGAAGTGATCACCGAGATTGACTGTGACTGTACACTTTATGTAGAACTGCTCACGTCAGGTATCAAGGACACTGTTGCACTTCAAGATCTGGAGAACGGAGAGCGTTACAACCTCGCTGGTCAGCGTGTAGATAAGAACTATAAGGGTGTTGTGATAATTAACGGTAAGAAGTATATTGTAAAGTAAATCAACGATAACGTTAATTATATCATTTAAAAGCGGTGCACTGTAACAGGTGCATCGCTTTTTCGTATTTATTTCCTCTAATAAATTCTGTAATATCAGTTTTTTTCTGTATTTTTGCATTTTAAAGATTATTTTTCATAAATTCAAGCCATCGTCTATTAACAAATCAACAATTATATGACAAGAATTCTACACAAGTTAAGTCTTTTGTTCGTATTGCTTACAGTAGGAACAATCGCTAAAGGACAAAACATTCAAGAACTGTGTCTATTCAACACTGATTTTACTGAATGGGAGAAAGTGAACAACTCCTCTTCAGAGCAGACGGTTGAGAAAAAGACAGCCTTTACAAAAGAAAGTCTTACCTTTACCTTGTTGAATAATGAAGTAAATCCTACAGGAACGAATTCAAAATTTAATGAGGGAACAGTTGGTTATATGATGGCAGCCAAAGATCCAAATACGTATGTCATCACTTCACCACTCGCCTCTATCACCAAAGTAATATTCACTCATGGAGCTACGGGTAGTAATCGTGGATATAAGTTAGAGGTGAAGGGTGATGGCGATGCTGACTGGGTTGTTGTATCCAACAGTATTGCCAATCCAGCTGCAGGAGTCACTGTAACGGCAACTGTCAATCGTAAGAACTGTCAGTTGCGTTTCACCAATCTCACCACAAACCAAAATGCCTACATGTTCGATCTCAAGATCTATGGTAATGTGGATATGAGTACCATATCGGTGAGCAACCTTACCACGAAAAGTAATCCAGCTGATGCCGGTAACATAAAGAACATTCCTGCCGGAACATTGTTTGAGAAAGACGCTGAGGTAACCCTTACCCAGACACCAAACTTCGGATATCAATTTGTAAATTGGACCGATGGCAATGGCAATGTGTTAGGCTCCAATGAATCATTAGTTGTAAAGCTGTCCGGTGATATGACTATAACCGCTAACTACCAGTCAGTAAACACCTACGAACTGGCATTATCACCAACCAATGGTGCCGCCGACTATATGATTCAGCTAAATCCGGCCCCCCACATGGATGGCAAGAAGAAGATGTATGAGGAAGGAACGAAAGTAACACTTACCGCCACTAACAACCAGATTCTTACATTTACCAGTTGGAGCGACGGCACTACCGACGCCTCCACATCCGTAACCATGAACGGCAATCAGAGTATTACCGCCAACTACGATGCCGAAGACTATATTGCCGGATGGGACTTCTACAATAGTGGCAGCAGTGCAAGAAACGCTGACTTCTTCGCGAAACCAGAGAATGAGAGTGCCTCGCTGATATTACGTAAAGCGAATGGCGCGAAATCAGGTTGGCTCGACAAGAGTCAATCTACCGGTGGATATGAAGGCAGGAATGCTGCTGTAAACTGGCAAACATTCAATACAACAAATAAAGATAACTATTATTTCCAGATCTGGGTGGATGCTTCTGAATATAAAGACATCAAGGTAAGTGCAGAGATGGCATATAACTATAATGCATATACCGTACAGAAAGTGCAGTATTCTCTGGATAACGAGACTTGGAAAGACTTAGGAACAATCACAATGACAAGTGCAAAGGTGTGGACAGAAGGTGTATTCTCACTGCCTTCAGAGGCTGACTATATGCCGAAACTCTACATCCGTTGGATACCCGACTATACTTCTGCCGTTGACGGTGCTTCATCTAACAACGATGGTACGGCTATCGCCAACATCTTCGTTTACGGAACCTCCAGTATCCAAGACGATGGTAAGGCACCTGAGTTACTCTCTTCCGTTCCTGTCGAGGGTTCGAAGAATGCTTCCGCTACAGGACAGATCGTGCTGACTTTCAATGAGAAGATACAACTCACAGAGAATGCTGCCGCCACCCTAAACGGTAAGCCCATCAGCATCTCGGTAGTCGGTAAAACCGTTACAGCCTCTTATAAGAAACTACCATACAACACCGCACAGGTATTTACACTTGAGGGTGGATCTGTAAGTGATATGACCAATAATGTGTTGAATGAAGCTGTCACCATCCACTTTACCACGATGGACAAGCCGAAGGTGGATAAAAAACCATATGACAAGGTGGTTTCTACACTAGAGGAATTCAAGGAGGCACTGAGGATTGCGAACAGCATCAAAGCTACCTATCGCATCTTCATGCACGATGGTACATACGATCTGGGCTCAACAACCCTCACCACTATCTCTGGATACAATATCTCATTGATCGGTGAAAGCATGGAGGGTACGGTTATCGTGAATAAGCCGACTGTTGAAGGTATCGGTGAAACGGCTACACTTCTGAATACCGGTCAGAATCTCTATCTGCAGGATATCACCTTGAAGAATGCATACGACTATACTGGTAGCACAGGCCGAGCAGTTTGTCTGCAAGACAAGGGTAACAAGACCATTGCCAAGCGTGTGAAGTTGCTCTCTTATCAAGATACTTACTATAGCAATAGTCAGAACAGGTTCTACTGGGAGGATTCCGAGATTCATGGCACAGTGGACTACCTCTGTGGTGGCGGTGACGTATATTATAATAGGTGTACGTTCTATATGGAAGACCGAACAAGCGGTGATGTGTTGGCCGCTCCGAACAAGCCGCTGAAGTATGGCTATGTCTTCTTGGATTGTACGATCGACGGTGCTGACAGTCAAAAGGGAAAATACAACCTCGCTCGCCCATGGGCAGACCAATGTCGTGCTCAGTTTATCAATACGACTATGAAGATCCTGCCCTCTGCTACTGGATACACAGAGATGGGTGATGGCAATGCACCCGCTGTCTTTGCTGAGTATAACAGTATGACTTCTTCAGGAAGTATTGTCGATCTGTCAGGAAGAAAGACAAAATATATCTACAATGAAGGTGCTCTCGTGAAGGAAGCTGGCCATTCTCCCGTTCTTACCAAGGAAGAGGCTGAAGCCTTGTCTATCGACATCGTTATGGGTGGCACTGACGGCTGGGATCCGAGAGTAGCTACCGAGCAGGCTGATGCTCCAGAGAATGTGAAGTTGACAGGCACCTCACTCACTTGGGATGACAATGACTACGTGCTGTGCTGGGCAATCTGCAAGGATGGAGCCGTCATCGATTTCACAACAACCAACAGTTATACCGTAACGGATACCAATGCTAAATACAGTGTACGTGCCGCCAACGAGAAAGGTGGTTTGAGCGAGGCCACCGAAGCTAACTCTTCTACTGGCATTGAAGAGGTCGTTACCGATCAAGAAGTGGTGAAAACCACCTATTACAATACTGCCGGTTGTCAGGTAAATGCCAAGACCAAGGGTGTCATCATTGAAGTGAAGACCTTGAAAGACGGTAAGAAGAAGTCATCCAAGATATTGAATTAAAAGAATTAGTATGAAAAAGTATATTCATTTCATTATATTCATCATTTTCATTTCTGTCTCCTCATCTGCAGGAGCACAGACAGAGAAGACACCGGCCTTTCCCGGTGCTGAAGGTTATGCCCGTTATATCACTGGCGGACGGGGAGGCAACGTTTATCATGTGACGAACCTTAACGACAGTGGTGAAGGTTCTTTACGCTGGGCCTTGGGAAAGAGTGGAAAAAAAATAATTGTCTTTGATGTGTCTGGAACGATACATTTACAGTCGGCATTGTCCATCCCTTCTAATACCACCATTGCAGGACAGTCGGCTCCCGGCGATGGTATCTGTATAGCTGACTATCCCTGCTCTATCAAGGGCAATAACGTGATTGTGCGCTATATGCGTTTTCGACTGGGTAATGTCAATGTCACAAAAGACGGTGCCGACGGCTGGGATGGTTTTGGAGCGATGGATCAGCAGAATATCATTATCGACCACTGTTCGGTAAGTTGGAGTATAGACGAATGTCTGTCTGTATTAGGTAATAAGAATACCACTGTACAATGGTGCTTGGTGGCACAGAGTCTTGTAGATGCCGGTCATAGCAAGGGTAACCATGGTTATGGTGGCAACTGGGGAGGTTCTGGTGCCTCTTTCCATCACAACATGATTATCCATCATACCAGTCGTACCCCGCGCTTGGGTCCGCGCCCCACCACACAGTTAGATGAACGGATGGATATGCGTAATAATGTCATCTATAACTATGGTGGAAATGGATGTTACGGCGGTGAGGGGATGAACGTGAATATCGTCAACAACTATTATAAGCCCGGTCCAGGATCTCCAACCGGAAACAAAGGGAAACGCATCGCTGGCATCGGTGTGAGAACGGAAGAATATATCACCACCTACCCAGCCTACGCACCAGCCTTGCATCTTTGGGGGAAATTTTACGTAACCGGTAATGTAAACAGTGAGTATAGTGATGTGACCAACGACAACTGGACATACGGTATGTATAACCAGATTGACGCGAATGGGAATGACGGTACCTATACGCAAGAGACAAAAGACACTATCCGTATCAATGAGCCTATACCTTATATATATACTACCACCCACACGGCAGAGCAAGCTTACGAGAAGGTTCTCAACTATGCCGGTGCGAGTCTGCATCGTGACAGTTTTGATGAACTGATGATCAGTGATGCCCGTAATGGTACGGCAACCTATACGGGTAGTGGATTGGGACAAGGTTTTATCAATTCTCAAAATGATAACAGGCCAGCCAATGCAGGAGAGGACTGGAGTGCATGGCCCACTTTACAGAGTACAGCAGCACCGATAGATACCGATGGTGATGGTATTCCTGACACCTGGGAGCAGGCAAATGGTTTGAATCCTAACGATGCTACTGACGGACGAGTAATAGGAAACGATGGTTATACTCCCGTGGAACGTTATTTGAACAGTCTAGTAGAAGACATCACCAAACAACAGAATAGTGGAGGCACTGTAATGGGAGATATTGAAACCGCAGAAGGTGAAACAGAAAAGAAAAGTTATGAACTATCAAATGCCACTCGCAGCGATGAATGGAATTTCGATGGTGGCTTTTCGATATCAACTGGTAAAGGCTATTCTACAGGTTCTAATAACTGTATCAAATACTCCCGTAATGAGAAATATACGATCAATATTCCTGACGGACTATCAGTGACTGCCGTACAGTTGTATGGTTACGATAACTACGCAGATACGGATGCCTATCTTGGAGAGCTCAATGGCACCACCTATTCTGCTACCGACTATGTTTTTCCGAAAAAAGAAAATGAAAATGCTGTGATGAAAACCTATAAAATATCCCTTGAATCGCCTGCCACAAAGACACTTACCTTTACGCCAAAAGGCCAACAGGTAGTATGGATCATTACATTGGAAACGGAAAAAACTACTTCTTCCATCCTGCGTGTTGATTCCAAACAGGAGCATTCAGGCAAGATCTATAATCTACAAGGGATGGAAATAAGGCAGCCTCGTCAAGGTATATATATTAAAAATGGAAAGAAAATAATTGTTAGATAATATGAGAATACGAACACTTGTTGTCATGAGCTTCATGGCGATTGCTGTATCAGCACAGCAATATCCGTATCAGGATGTTAATCGCAGTGCTGCGGAAAGAGCCGCCGATCTGTGCTCACGACTGTCTTTGGAAGAGAAGACACAGTTGATGATGAACAACTCCCCTGCTATCAAACGTTGGGGAATACCCGAGTTTAACTGGTGGAACGAGGCCCTCCACGGTGTGGGGCGCAACGGTTATGCAACAGTATTCCCCATCACCATGGCAATGGCTGCCACCTGGGATCATCCTTTAGTGGAGCGTATCTTTACAGCGGTGAGCGACGAGGCCAGAGCAAAGAATGCCCTCGCAAAGAAAAAGGGAGAGATGAAGATCTACCAGTGCTTGTCGTTTTGGACACCCAACATCAATATCTTCCGTGATCCACGTTGGGGCCGCGGACAAGAGACATACGGCGAAGACCCATATCTCACATCGATGATGGGTTGTGCCGTGGTACGCGGACTGCAAGGACCAGAAGACAATAAGTACCGTAAGTTGTTAGCTTGTGCCAAGCACTTTGCCGTACACAGCGGTCCGGAATGGAATCGTCATCAGTTTAATGTGGAGAATCTGCCTGCACGTGACTTGTGGGAGACTTACCTGCCTGCATTTAAATCGTTGGTACAGGATGCGCATGTTGCAGAGATTATGTGCGCCTACCAGCAGATAGACAGTGAACCCTGCTGTGGTAACAGCCGTTATCTGCAACAGATCCTTCGCAACGAGTGGGGATTCCCAGGATTGGTGGTTAGCGACTGTGGTGCTATCGGTGATTTCTGGCGCCCTAACCGTCATAACTTCGTAAAGACACGTGAGGAAGCAGTAGCTAAAGCGGTCATCAGCGGAACTGACGTAGAATGCGGAAGCGACTACAAGAGTCTGCCGGAAGCACTGAAAGCCGGCTATATCACCGAGCAACAGATTGATGTCAGTGTACGCAGACTGCTGCAGATGCGATTTGAGTTAGGTGACTTCGATCCAGATGAGATGGTGCCATGGACAAAGATGCCTGCCAGTGTCGTTGCTTGCAAAGAACATAAAGACTTAGCACTGAAGGCCGCACGCGAATCGATGGTATTGCTGCAGAATGACGGTACCCTACCCTTGTCAAGATCGCAGAAGATTGTGGTGATAGGACCGAATGCCAAAGACTCAGTGATGTTGTGGGGAAACTATAATGGTATGCCTACCGCCACGACAACCATCCTGCAGGGAATCCAACAGAAAGCGCCTCAGGCAAGATATATTGACGGTTGCGGACATGTACAGAACACCAACTACGCAAGTATTTATAATCAACTGTCCTCCGACTTAGGAAAGCAAGGACTGAAAGCTACCTATTGGAATAATGAGGAGATGAAGGGCAATCCCGTCATCTCATTGCCTATCACAGAACCTATCCACCTGGACAATGGCGGCAACACTACCTTTGCTCAAGGAGTAGCTTTAGAGAATTTCTCAGCTTGTTATGAGGGTACTTTCCAACCGAAGGAAGATGCTACCATTGTATTAAACTTCAATTTTGAGGATTACGGAAGACTCATCTTCGACGGTGACACACTGATTCAGCGCTGGCACAATCACGGTGTAGGATATCATCCATTCGAAAAGAAGGTAAAGAAAGGAAAGAAATATCCAGTAAAGATTGAATATATTCAGCAAAAGGGATTGGCATACGTAGAGTTTGACATTACCGAAAAGAAGGAAATAACCAAGCAGTCAATTCTGGATCAGGCAAAAGAAGCCGACGTGGTTATCTTCGTTGGTGGTATCTCTCCTCGATTGGAAGGTGAAGAGATGAAGGTGGATGCGGAAGGATTCCGTGGTGGTGACCGCACCAATATCGAACTGCCGAAGGTACAGCGAGAGATGATTGCCGATTTGAAAGCGCTGGGTAAGAAGGTTGTCTATGTGAACTGTTCAGGCAGTGCTATAGGAATGGTTCCTGAAAGTGAGCATGTGAATGCAATCCTGCAAGCATGGTATGCTGGTGAGAAAGGTGGTGAAGCTGTTGCTGATGTACTGTTCGGCGACTATAATCCTGGTGGAAAACTGCCTGTAACCTTCTATCAGAATGTAGAGCAGTTGCCCGATTTCGAAGACTATACGATGAAGGGGCGCACCTATCGTTATTTTGAAGGAAAACCACTCTTCCCCTTCGGCTACGGACTGAGTTATACCTCTTTCAAACTCTCCAAACCAAAATATCGTAACGGGAAAGTACAACTGACGATTACCAATACCGGCAACAGAGACGGATCGGAGGTGGTACAGGTATATATCCGTAACCCCAAGGATACAGAAGGACCACTGAAGACACTGCGTGCCTATCAACGTGTGGAGGTGAAAGCAGGACAGCAGAAACAGGTAGAGATCCCCCTACCCCGTGAGCAGTTCGAGCTTTGGGATGCTGAAACCAACACCATGCGTGTGAAGGCAGGCAAATATGAGGTGATGGCAGGTACATCATCGGCTGACAACGATCTTAGAAAGATTAATGTAACAATCAAATAACTAATACCTTATGGCAACAACAGACGACAAGAAGATTATCTTCTCGATGGTAGGCGTAAGCAAGACCATTCAGCAGAACCAAAAACAGATTCTGAAGAACATCTACCTCTCGTTCTTCTATGGTGCAAAGATCGGTATCATCGGATTGAACGGTGCCGGTAAGTCAACCTTGATGAAGATTATTGCCGGCATAGAGAAACAATATCAGGGAGAGGTAGTCTTCTCACCCGGTTATTCCGTTGGATATCTGCCGCAGGATCCTTATCTCGATCCGGATAAAACAGTGAAGGAGATCGTGCAGGAAGGCGTGCAGCATATCGTGGATGCTCTTACAGAATACGAGGAGATCAACCAGAAGTTCGGACTACCCGAGTATTATGAGGATCAAGATAAGATGGATAAGTTGTTCGAGCGTCAGGCAGAACTGCAGAATATCATCGATGCCACCGATGCTTGGAACCTCGACAGTAAACTGGAGCGTGCTATGGATGCTCTGCGCTGTCCGCCAGAAGATCAGAAAGCCGGTGTATTGAGTGGTGGTGAGCGCCGACGTGTTGCTCTCTGTCGTCTGCTTCTACAGAAGCCAGATGTATTGTTGCTCGATGAGCCTACCAACCATCTGGATGCAGAGTCGATCGATTGGTTGGAGCAACACCTCCAGCAATATGAAGGTACAGTGATTGCCGTAACCCACGACCGATACTTCCTCGATCATGTAGCAGGATGGATATTAGAGCTCGACCGTGGTGAAGGTATCCCCTGGAAAGGAAACTACAGCAGTTGGCTGGAACAGAAAGCGCAGCGACTGGCTATGGAGGAGAAGACGGAGAGTAAGCGTCAGAAGACCTTACAACGAGAGTTGGAATGGGTGCGCATGGCGCCAAAAGCCCGTCAGGCAAAGGGTAAGGCCCGTCTGAACAGTTACGACAGACTGCTGAATGAGTCGGTGAAAGAGAAGGAAGAGAAACTGGAGATCTTCATCCCCAATGGTCCTCGTTTAGGAAATAAGGTGATAGAAGCCCACCATGTAGCCAAAGCATTTGGTGACAAACTGTTGTATGATGATCTGAACTTCACGTTACCCCCCAATGGTATTGTTGGTGTGATTGGTCCTAATGGTGCCGGTAAGACTACCCTCTTCCGACTGATCATGGGATTGGATAAGCCCGACAGTGGTATCTTTGAAGTAGGTGAAACCGTTAAACTGGCCTATGTTGATCAGCAGCACACCGATATCCAACCCGAAAAGAGTGTCTATGAGGTGATCTCCGGTGGTAATGAGACCTTGCGATTAGGAGGTAGAGATATCAACGCCCGTGCTTATCTTTCAAGATTTAACTTCTCTGGTGTTGACCAACAGAAGAAATGCGGTGTCCTCTCTGGTGGTGAGCGTAACCGTCTGCAGTTGGCCATGGCTCTGAAAGAAGAAGGAAATGTATTGTTGCTCGATGAGCCCACCAACGATATCGACGTGAATACCTTGCGCGCCTTGGAGGAAGGTCTGAATGATTTTGCCGGATGTGCCGTAGTGATCAGTCACGACCGTTGGTTCCTGGATCGTATCTGCACCCATATCTTAGCTTTCGAAGGTAATTCGAATGTATTCTTCTTCGAAGGATCTTACTCGGAATATGAGCAGAACAAACTCATGCGATTAGGAAAAGAAGAGCCTACGCGCGTGAAATACCGTAAACTGATTAACGACTAATCAACAATAAAGGCTCCCAATCGGGAGCCTTTATTATAATGTATAAGAGAATCATTACTTCTTTGGTTCTGCCTTCTTAGCTGGAGCTTTCTTAGCCGGTGCCTTTGCAGCAGCCTTCTTGGCTGGAGCTTTCTTCTCCTTGCCGGCATCCAACTGAGCCTTCAGCTTATTCTCCAGAGCCTGCATCTTCTCTACCTTTGCCTGCAGACGGGTAATCTCCTTGTCCTTCATCTCTATCTCATCACCCTGATTCTTAATGGTAGTCAACAGAGCGTTGAGCTCATCATTGTCGATTTCCTCTGGATACAGACTGTTCACACGATTCATGAAGTCGCCCAAGATATTCATATAGTTCGTGAATGCATCAAACGGACTACTGTAGATACCACGGTCAAGACCTACATTGCTGGGTTTGGTCGTCATGAAACGGAAGTTATTAGAAGCCTGCAGGTAATCCCAGTCTTGGTTCAGACGCGGATCATTAGCGATACGCAGACGATCAGCCACGCTGTAGAGTTTCTCGAATGCCTCACGCTGCATGCAGTTACCTAACCAGCAGCTCACATCTCGCTCCTCATCTACCCATGACAGTGTGTCAGGAACCTCTAAGTTGCCTACGCTCTTCATTTTCGCGCAAATCTCAGATGGTGTGGAGAAAGTGATACCCTTTGCCTTAGCACAAGCCGGCAATGCCTTTAAGAACTCGAGGATATTGCTCGACAACGGTTGTGCAATACCCAGTGCAGAGAGCTCCATGAAGATGTTGATAACCTGCTCTTCCTCTGGGAAGTTAGCAATTCTGTTAATATAAGTGTCTGCGAACAGTGGATAACCATCCCACTCACTATTGTTGAAACGCAGAGAGATATCATCAGACAGTTCTACATCACGCAACAACAGTTTCAGACTTGGAGCCATCGCGCAGTTGTATACATAGTGCGGACTCTTCCATCCTAATACATGCTTGGCACCCTCGGTAAGCATACCTTTGAAGCCCATAGCAGCAGCCTGAGCACCGATATCATCGGTATAGATAAGAGAAGAGTTACGCAAGATGGTCGGTTTCTTGCCGAAATACTCCTCTATCTTGTTAGCCTGCTTCTGTACATCGAGTGCAAAGATCTCCTCGTTAGCCAAAGATGACAGTCCATGGCTGTAAGGCTCTGTCAAGAACTCTACGCATCCTGTCTCGTTGAGTTGCTGCAACTTCTCCAATACCTGTGGAGCATGCATCTCCAACTGCTCCATGCCTACACCTGACAAAGAGAAAGCTACCTTGAAATATTTACCATGCTCCTTGATCATCTGCTCGATGGCATTCAGAGCAGGGATATATGAACGCTCTGCGATGTCTGTGATAGAGCGTTCATTCTCATAATCATCATAGTAATAATGATCAGTTCCGATATCAAAGAAACGATACCGTTTGAGATGAATAATCTGATGTATCTCAAAATATAAACAAATTGTCTTCATAATCTTCAAATATTATTTTTGTTTTCTTCTTTCAATTATTTCCATCCAAGAGTGCGCTCATATAACTCCTTGATCCAAGCGCCTACCTTTACCCAAGTAATCTGGTCGACCTCTTTCTTACCTTCTTCCTGAAGATACTTAAACAGACTGTCGTTGACACAGATAGAATACATCGCATCAGCGAGTGCCTGGATATCCCAATAGTCAACCTTAATACAGTTGTGCAGAATCTCGGCACAACCACTCTGCTTGGAAATAATCGACGGTGTACCACATTGCATAGCTTCCAGCGGAGAGATACCGAACGGCTCAGATACCGACGGCATGACATATACATCACTGTCTTTCAGACATTCGTAAACCTGTTTTCCACGCATGAATCCCGGGAAGTGGAAACGATCAGCAATACCACGCTCAGCAGCAAGGTTGATCATCGCCTCCATCATATCACCGCTACCGGCAAAACAGAAACGGATATTACGGGTACGATGCAGCACCAGGTTAGCTGCTTCAACGAAGTACTCAGGACCTTTCTGCATGGTGATACGTCCGAGGAACGTGACCACCTTCTCCTTATCGGTATGATCAGGACGAGGGATATCCTGCAACTCCTGACGCAATGGATAAACCGCATTATGTACGGTGAAACACTTGCGCGGATCTTGATGATAGTGGTTGATCACGGTCTGACGTGTCAACTCAGATACACACATGATACAATCAGCATTATCCATACCGTCTTTCTCGATTCCATAGACAGTAGGATTAACCTTACCGCGACTACGGTCAAAGTCGGTAGCATGTACATGGATACACAATGGACGTCCACTCACCTGCTTGGCATGAATACCTGCGGGATATGTCAACCAGTCGTGTGCATGGATAATATCAAACTCTTCCGTACGTGCCACCACACCGGCAATAATACTGTAGTTATTGATTTCCTCATGCAGGTTTGAGGGATAGCCGCCCGCAAACTCCATACAACCTAAATCGTTGACATGCATGTAGCTGAAATCAGAATAGATATGGTCACGCAAACGATAATAATAGTCGGGATCCATCACATTGCCGATACGTGACTTTACATAGTCGTAGTTGACATCACGCCATGCGATAGGCACTGCATTCATTGCGATAATACGTGCAGCCTCTTGCGACTCATCACCAAAAGGACGTGGGAGGCAAAGGGCAATCTCCATATTCTCCTGGGCGTGTAATCCCTCAGAAATACCAAAGTTAGCTGTTGCCAGTCCACCATATACATGAGGAGGATACTCCCATCCAAACATTAACACTTTCATAGTTGCTTCCTCCTTTCTTATTTCTTATAAGTATATTTTTCCAACATATTCAACGTACGGAGAATCTCTGCCACATTCA
>CADBSW010000100.1 GCA_902797505.1 uncultured Prevotellaceae bacterium
CTCATATTCCATCAAGTCGGAGAAACGCTCTTTCTGTACACGTGTCATGTAGATAATGTCGGCATCGCTGATTACCTGCTCATTGAAGTCGGTATGCTCCACATATTTGATATTGTTCTCCTTGCAGTACAACTTATACTCATTGGGCATGGCCAACTCCTCTGGGGCAATGAAGTGGAAGGTGGGGTTGAAATGGCGCATGGCCATGATGAGTGAGTGTACGGTGCGCCCGTATTTCAGGTCGCCTACCAGATAGATATTCAGGTTCTCCAGTGTGCCCTGTGTCTGGTAGATCGTATACAGATCGAGCATGCACTGTGAGGGATGCTGGTGCGCTCCGTCGCCGGCGTTGATGATGGGGATGGGGGCTATCTCACTGGCATACTGTGCAGCTCCTTCTATATAATGCCTCATGGCAATCACATCAGCATAGTTGCTTACCATCAGGATGGTGTCTTTCAGTGTCTCACCCTTAGTACCGCTTGTTACTTTCGGATCGGCAAATCCTATCACACGGGCCCCCAAGCGGTTGGCAGCAGTCTCAAAACTCAATCGTGTGCGGGTGGAAGGTTCAAAGAAGAGGGTGGCAACCACCTTTCCTTTTAGTATTTCTCTGTTGGGATGTTTTTCGAACTCTTGTGCCATCTTGATCATATAGAGTATCTTCTCTTTGGTCAAGGTGGCAATCGTTACAAAATCATGTTTTTTCATATTTGCTGCTGTTTTTTTATTTTCGTCCGCTAAGTTAAGCATTATTTTTTATTTATTCTCCATTTTTTCGAATAAAATATGTATTTTTGCATTTGCTAATAATTATTCTGTCAGACAGATGAGAAAATCGTTTATCCGTTTCCTTTGGGGAGCATTATTAATAGGTATAGTCGCCCTCGTGGTTGGCTTCACGGCAATATGGAATGGTTGGGTAGGATACATGCCGAATGTGGATGACCTGCAAAACCCTATCAGTAAATACGCTTCGCAGATATTCTCTGCCGACGGCAAGGTGATGGGTACGTGGAACTCTAACCGTGAGAACCGTATCATGGTTGACTACAACAATCTCTCGCCCGACCTCATTCAGGCCCTGGTAGCTACTGAGGACGAGCGTTTCTATGAGCATTCCGGTATCGATTTCATTGCTTTGGGACGTGCTATCCTGAAGCGTGGTATCCTGCGGCAGAACAGTGCCGGTGGTGGCTCTACCATCACGCAGCAGTTGGCCAAGCAGCTTTACTCTTCCACGGCACGTAGTACGATGGAGCGACTGATGCAGAAACCGATAGAGTGGGTGATCGCCATTAAGTTGGAGCACAACTTTACCAAGGAGGAGATCATCTCTATGTATCTGAATTACTTCGACTTCCTGCATAATGCCGTGGGTATCAAGACCGCCAGCAACACCTATTTCAGTAAAGAACCCAAGAACCTGTCACTGGCTGAGTCGGCTACCTTGATAGGACTCTGCAAAAATCCCTCCTATTTTAATCCTGTGAGATATCCTGATCGATGCAAGGAACGCAGAAATGTAGTATTGTCGCAGATGGTCAAGGCTGGCTATCTGGCAGATACCACTTACCAACGTGTCAAGACAGAACCGCTCACCTTGCATTTCCATCGGAAAGACCATAAGGAAGGACTGGCTACCTATTTCCGTGAGTTCATGCGCCAGTATGTCATGGCGAAGAAGCCTAACCGCGCAGACTACCCCTCATGGAATCAGAATAAATATGTGATCGACTCCCTTACCTGGGAGAATGATCCGCTCTACGGATGGTGTAACAAAAACCACAAGAAGAACGGACAACCTTATAATATATATACGGATGGACTGAAGTTCTATACCACCATCGACTCGCGTATGCAGACTTATGCCGAGGAGGCCGTTTACCGTCATGTGGCACAGTATCTGCAGCCGGAATTCAATAAAGAGAATCGGGCTAAGCCTAATGCACCATTTACGGATGCCCTGACTGCCAAGGAGGTGACAGCCATTCTAAACCGTTCTCTGCGGCAGAGTGAGCGTTATCGCGCGATGAAGGCTGATGGTGCCAGCGATGAGGAGATACGTGCTGCCTTCCGTAAACCTATCGAGATGAGCGTGTTCACCTATCGTGGTGATATAGACACGATAATGTCTCCGCTCGACTCCATCCGTTACTATAAGAAATTCCTGCGCTCAGGATTTATGAGCATGGATCCTCATACAGGATATGTGAAGGCTTATGTGGGTGGTCTCGACTACCATCATTTCCAGTATGACATGGCGATGGACGGTCGTAGACAGGTAGGATCAACAATCAAACCCTTCCTTTACTCCCTGTCAATGGAGCACGGATTGTCACCCTGTGACGTGGCACCCAATGTGCAACGTAGCTACGGCAATTGGACACCGCGTAACAGCAGTCGTTCGCGTTATGGACAGATGGTGACGCTGAAGTGGGGACTGGCACAGTCTAACAACTGGATCTCTGCTTATCTGATGAGTCGTATCGATCCAAATGACTTTGTTCAGACGCTCAACGACTTTGGTATCAGCACCCCGGGTATCTATCCGTCTATCGTGCTCTGTCTGGGTCCTAATGAGGTGAGCGTGGGAGAGATGGTCAGCGCCTATACCACCTTCGCCAACAACGGTATCCGTTGTGCACCGCTGTTCGTGACGAAGATCACCGATAATGAAGGAAACACACTTGCTGAGTTCCAGCCCCGTGTCAATGAGGTGATCAGCGAGGAGAGTGCCAATAAGATGCTCGTGATGCTCAAGGGCGTGATGGACGGAGGTACGGGTAGCCGTATGCGTTACCGTTATAAGATTGAGTGTGAGATGGGTGGTAAGACGGGTACTACCAACCGTAATTCCGATGCCTGGTTCATGGGTTTTACCCCGTCGCTCGTCAGTGGCTGTTGGGTAGGAGGAGAAGACCGTGATATCCACTTCGACTCGATGAAGATGGGCCAGGGTGCCAATATGGCCCTGCCTATCTGGGCTTATTACATGCAGAAGGTCTTTGCCGACAAGTCTTTAGGCTATAGTCCCGACGAGAAGTTCGATATCCCCGAGGGCTACGATCCCTGCGCCAGTCCTGCCGATGCTAATGGACTCAATGGTATCGAGGAGGTATATGAGTAAGTTTTATAATTGAATTTTAGAGTATAAGGTTTAATTACAGAGAAAGTAAGGATATAACTAATTGTTTGAAGAGCGTGCACGTATAAAAGCTTTTGAATCATTCTTCAAGGAGAATTATTCATTTTACTATTTCACGGCTTATCACTTGTTGGAAGACGAGGAGTTGAGTCGTGATATGGTAAGTGAGTGCACCCAACTCGTTTGGGAGAAATACCAGCAGGATACGGTAGATGAGTGGAAAGCATATATGTATCATGCCGTCAGAAATCGATGTCTAGATTATCTTCGTCGAGAGAACGTGAAAAAGAAATATGTCGCTTTCTACAAGGCCGTCACCCCAGAGTCGTTTGATCAATATGAAGAAGATGATGAACGAGTATCAGCCATCCTTCATTCTATAGAACATCTCCCTGACCTGCCACGAAAAGTTCTTGACATGTGTTATTTCCAAAAGATGAAATATAAAGAAGTAGCCGAACAATTGGATATAAGTACCAGTTATGTTAAGAAATTGATCATGGTGGCTCTCTCCCACATTCGAAAAGATGTCTTACCCGATAAAAATTCAAAAAATATTTAATTAATTAGTGCCCGTTTATTTACCTTAATCGTCTTGTAATAAAAGTATTGTGATGAACGATAATAAATACATAGAAGAATCATTAGATATGTCTGACATCGAATTGTCAGAGATGGAGGATGTTCTCAAAATAATGGAGCAGTCTGATGAGTTGGCGGATGAAGAGATCACCCGTCTGCTGAATGATGATTCTTGTATGGGAAACACGAAGGATCTTTTTGCAGTCAAGAAGGCGCTTGACTGCATGAATATTCAGGTGCCCGATGCCGATAGGGAGTGGGATAATTTACACCTTGCACAATCCAAAACACAAGAAAGACCGCTGAAACCCTATATGAGATATCTGATGGCTGCAGCTGCCATACTGATACTTGCCTTTATTTTCACCTGGACCAGGAAAGGGGCCACACAAGATGAGTTTGAAGGGAAGTATGTTGTTTATAAAGCCAATGAGCAAGCCCGCGATATCATCATTAGTTCTGATCAGGGAAATAGCGTTGTCTTGAACAAACAAAAGGTCACCTCTTTAGGTCAGGAGATCTCACAAACAGACGAACTGGCAATAGCCTATCATCAGATGAATACCAACATTGTGGAGTCTCATACAGTGACCATACCTGAGGGAAAGACCTTTAAGATCGTTCTTTCTGATGGATCTGAGGTATGGCTGAATGCCGGTAGCCGATTGGTTTACCCCACCCAGTTCGTCGGCACCAATCGTGAAGTTCAGTTGGAAGGAGAAGCCTATTTCAAAATCCATCGTGATACCAACCATCCCTTTATCGTTAAATCAGGTGATATCTATACGAAAGTGTTAGGTACGGAATTTAATATACGCATGAAGTCTTCGGATGTCGATAAAAATGTCAACAGTTATACTGCTTGTGAGGTGACGCTTGTCAAGGGAAAGGTATCAGTCTACAGTACAGGTAAGGACAAGAATATCACACTTACCCCTGGCATGCAAGCTATTGTTGACAACAAGACGTTGTCATTCGATATAAAAGAGGTTGATACAGATCTCTATTCTTATTGGAAGGATGGCTATTTCTTCTTTGATGATGAGCGTCTTGAGAGTATCATGAAGCAGATCGGTAGTTGGTATAATGTGAATGTGGTATTCCGCAATCCTAGCCACAGTAATATCAGGATGCACTTCTTCTGTGAGCGTAACAGCAATGTTTCCGCCATTGTGGAACAGTTGAATATGCTGCAAAAAGTTCATGCTACAGTTAGCAATAATACGATCTTTATTGAATAAATCCTGAAGAAACAAGTATTACCGCTTTTAAATTCTCTAGCCTATATTATTCATAGTTCCTTTTCTATGTATCTTTATCTGCCAGATTCTATATGAAAGTATCTCTTTGGTCAAA
>CADBSW010000101.1 GCA_902797505.1 uncultured Prevotellaceae bacterium
ACACAGAGTAACAGAGTTTTCTTTTAATTATAATCTCTGTATCTCCGTTACTCTGTGTTTATATTCTCCCGCTCATCGGAATTTGTAATCCTATAATAGCATTGCTAATGCTTATATTCAAAGCATGGGGATTACAAAATCCCACGAGCTGAAAAAGGGTATCAATGGCCCGGCCCGTGAGCCTTAATGGCCCGGCCATTGATACTTGTGGGCCCGGCCCGCGAGGGGAGACAGATCCGCTATTGCTGCAGGGACAGGCACCCCCTACGGGTAGAGCCAGTCCCTGAATGCTCCTCTTGTGTCTAATCGCGAACTTGATCTGCTATTTCCTGCATATAATGTTAAAACACCCCCCAATTCCCTGCGGAACGTGACAAAACGGGACAACGGGACATGTGACAAACGGGACAAATAGAGACTTTGAATATTCTGTTTTTTATGCTGCTTTTGTGCGATGTGTAAAAGAATATTCATTTTTCGTATTTTCAGTGCTTTGGATCTCCCATAAAAGGTAATAGTCGGGAATAGCCCTCGAAGATATAGAAAGATCATAAGAATCTTTATATATTAAAAATTATTTATATATAATATTTAAATATTATATATAAATAATTTCATAAGCACCCTCTTCACCAGTTCAAAAACCCTATTTGTCCCGTTTGTCACATGTCCCGTTGTCCCGTTATTCGCGATTGTTAAAAATAACTTGTAAAGATATTTACAAATTCTATATTTATTTTCGTACTTTTGCAGCTATATCTCATTAGGGGACAGGTCTCCAAAGTGTCCCTGGCACAATGCTACTTGCAGGCAGCCTCTTCATTCGTCTTCCTCATTGCGGACTTGATCCGCAATCTGCCCCGATATAAGGCTTTTTGCTCGCTTATTGTATAAAAACTTCACACTCGAGAAAAAACACGCTTCTTTTCTTCTCGTTTACTTAGATTTTTCGTATCTTTGCAAAAGTGAGTATTATTTGAAGATATTTTCAGGAACTAATTGGTATTATTTTATGAAATTTTTTAGCAATTTATTGATTACTACCATGATTGTCATGTCTTTCATGGCCTGTCAACAAAAGGCGGAGAAAGCCGTTGTGGTAGATAATGATTCCGTCTATGCAGATACTGCTGTTGTATGCGACAGCTATATCAAGGCTATTGATTATTACCTGACAAACGAGTTTGGTCAACAATATTCACAGAGTGATGTGTGCATTCCTTTCTTCACGATTGTTGGCGTGGATGAACATAATGCGGATAACATCCTGGTGTGGGGCGACTACTGGGTGTTCAACTATCAGCTTATCGGTGATCTCTTGCGTACAGTCTCCGGTGGCAGTCATGCAGGACTGATGCATGTCCGTCAGACGGGTGAGACCTTCGAGGTAACAGGTTTTGATGCCGTTACCGATGGCGCGGGTAACCTGGAGAGTGCCAAGAAGATTTTTGGTGACAAATACGATGACTTCCACCGTGTCAACAGCGATGCCGACAAGCGTGAGGCTACCCGTAACTCCTTCATCGCCCGGTATGTGAAAGACCATCATCTGGCTGTGCAGAGATATCAGGATGAAGGTTGGCCAGCCGTCGCTATCAAGGAGTAGTCTAATAAATGTAGAATTATTCAATTATATTTGCAAGGGTAAAAAAAAAGTTGTACTTTTGCATGGTATTTTGATGCCCAAAAACCGTCAGAGAGAAAATAAACGGCATTCTGGGGCATTTTATCATTTTTTAAAACATATAAATAATAGATGGACGAGAATCGTACGATTGATCAAGACAGAATTATAAAGATCAATATCGAGCAAGAGATGAAATCTTCTTACATCGACTACTCCATGTCGGTGATTGTGGCGCGTGCGCTGCCTGATGTAAGAGATGGTTTCAAGCCCGTTCACCGTCGTATCCTCTACGGTATGGCAGGTATCGGCAACACCAGTGACAAACCTTATAAGAAATGTGCCCGCGTGGTAGGTGAGGTGTTAGGTAAGTTCCACCCCCACGGTGACAGTTCTGTTTATGGTGCGCTCGTTCGTATGGCACAAGACTGGAACATGCGATACACGTTGGTTGACGGACAGGGTAACTTCGGATCGGTTGACGGTGACTCAGCAGCTGCCATGCGTTATACCGAGTGCCGTCTGTCGAAGATGGGAGAGCATATCATGGACGACCTGGAGAAGGATACCGTGGATATGCAGAATAACTTCGACGACTCGTTGCAGGAGCCATCCGTAATGCCGACGAAGATTCCTAACCTGCTGGTCAATGGTGGTAACGGTATCGCCGTGGGTATGGCTACGAATATGCCTACACACAATCTTGGTGAGGTGATCGATGGCTGTTGTGCCTATATTGATAATCCCGATATCGATACCGAAGGACTGATGCAGTATATTCCTGCTCCCGACTTCCCTACAGGTGCCTTTATCTACGGTCTGCAGGGCGTGAAGGATGCTTACGAGACCGGTCGTGGTAGGATTATCATGCGTGCCAAGGCAGAGATCGAGAGTCATGAGAGTCATGACAAGATTGTGATCACAGAGATTCCTTACGGCTGCAACAAACAGCAGTTGATTGAATATATCGTCGACTTGGTGAAAGAAGGTAAGCTCGAGGGTATCAGCAATGCCAACGATGAGACCGGTCGTCAGGGTATGCGCATCGTCATCGATGTGAAGAAAGACGCCAATGCCAATGTGATCTTGAATAAGTTGTTTAAGATGACGGCCTTGCAGAGCAGCTTCTCTGTGAACAATATCGCCTTGGTGAAGGGTCGTCCGCGCCTGCTCACCCTGAAGGAGTGTGTGAAGTACTTCGTGGAGCACCGTCATGACGTGACTATCCGTCGTACGAAATACGACCTGAAGAAAGCCGAGGAGCGTGCTCATATCCTCGAGGGATTGATCATCGCCTGCGATAATATCGACGAGGTGGTACACATCATCCGCAACAGTAAGACCCCGTCGGATGCACAGCGTAACTTGGAGAAGCGCTTCGAGCTGGATGAGTTGCAGAGCAAGGCTATCGTAGACATGCGTCTGAGTCAGCTTACCGGCCTGCGTATCGACCAGTTGCACCAGGAATATGAGGAGATAGAGAAGTTGATCGCTTACTATCAGCAGATTCTGAGTGATCCCGAACTGTGCAAGAAGGTGATGAAGGATGAGTTGCTCGAGGTGAAAGAGAAATATGGTGATGCCCGTCGCACCCAGATCGTTCCCGATGAGCATGAGTTTAATGCAGAGGATTTCTATCCCAATGATCCTGTGGTGATCACCGTCAGTCATCTGGGTTATATCAAGCGTACCCCGCTGAGCGAGTTCCGTGAGCAAGCCCGTGGTGGTGTCGGTAGCAAGGGTGCCCGCAGTAGGGAAGCCGACTTCACCGAATATATCTATCCGGCTACGATGCACCAGACGATGCTGTTCTTCACGAAGAAGGGTCGTTGCTACTGGTTGAAGTGCTACGAGATTCCTGAGGGTGACCGTAACTCTAAGGGTCGCGCTATCCAGAATATGTTGAATATCGATGCCGACGACTCGGTAAATGCTTTCTTGAGACTAAGAGGAAAAGGACTTGAGAATGAGGACTTTGTGAATAGTCACTACGTGGTCTTTGCTACGAAGAACGGTATTGTGAAGAAGACCAGTCTGAGAGCATATAGCCGTCCACGCGCCAATGGTGTGAATGCCATCAATATCCTTGAAGGTGATGAGGTGGTAGATGTTCGTCTGACGAATGGTAACAACGAATTGGTGATGGCTAACCGCAATGGTAGGGCCGTTCGCTTCCATGAGAACGCCATCCGTGCGATGGGTCGTGTGGCTACCGGTGTACGCGGTATGCGACTGGATGATGATGGTGAGGATGCTGTAGTAGGCATGATCGTGGTCAATCGTCCGGATGAGGAGACCATCATGGTGGTCAGCGAGAACGGTTACGGCAAGCGCAGTCAGGTAGAAGACTACCGTGTGACCAACCGTGGTGCCAAGGGTGTGAAGACCCTGAATATCACCGAGAAGACCGGTAAGTTGGTGGCTATCAAGAACGTGACCGACGAGAACGACCTGATGATCATTAATAAGAGTGGTATCGCCATCCGTCTGGCTGTTGCCGACTGTCGTGTGATGGGACGTGCCACCCAGGGTGTACGTCTGATCAACCTCTCTAAGAAGAATGATGTGATCGCCAGTGTATGTAAGGTGATGAGCAGCGAACTGGAAGCCCTCGTAGAGCAGAAAAGTCGTGAAGAGTGGGCACAGAACAGTGAGGTGATCCGCAAGGATATGACCAGTGATCCGGCCCTTGATGACGAGGATCTCGAGGATGAGGAGTTGGTTGACGAGCCCATCGATGATATCGAGGACGAAGGTCCGCTGGTAGATTTCGAGGACACTGAAGAATAGTCACGTTAAACTTTTATGTCAATATATCGTCAAAACGATAACTATTATAAAATAGCATATAAATAACCCATTTTAATAATTACGCTTATGAAAAAAATCATGACGATGGTTGTAGTTGCCTGCATGGCACTGGCAGCCAATGCACAGAATCCTGCCGGACTGAAGCAGGTGATGTCGTCTAAAACTTATCAGGATGCAAGCGCTGCTTTGAACGGAGCAGTGGCAAGCATGAGTTCAGAAGAAAAGGCCAAGGCTTACAATAAGCTCGTCGACCTGGCTCTCGATCGTTTCAATAAGGAACAGAATGTGAAGTTGACCAATCAGGCTCTGAAGAAGAATGATCCTTTTGATAAGAATGCAATGTATGAGTCGGCTCTCAACGCCCTGAAGAACGCTGCAGAGTGTGACAAATACGACCAGATGCCTAATGCAAAGGGTAAGGTTTCTCCTAAGTTCCATAAGAAGAACGCTGAGCGCCTGATGTCTGCTCGTACAGAGTTGATCAACGGTGGACAGGACTTATATAATGACAAGAAATTCAAGGAGGCTGCAGAGTATTTCGGTACTTATGTAGAGTCAAGAAACTATCCTCTGTTTGCTCAGAGCGACTTCAGTGCTGACACCTACTACGGACAGATTGCTTACTTCGCTGCTCTGGCTGCTTACAACTGTCAGGACTATGCTAATGCCAGCAAGTATGCTGATGCTGCACAGGGTGACAAGGAGGTTGCCAACGATGCTATGGATATCAAGATCCTGAGTATGAAGGCACAGCTGAAGACG
>CADBSW010000102.1 GCA_902797505.1 uncultured Prevotellaceae bacterium
AAACCTGAGAGTACAGTTGGGTGCGCGCTTCACAGCTATGCAACCCTTCGACGATATCCGCACCTTCGCCTTCTCACCCCGACTGAACGTCACCCTCGAGGTAACCAACTGGCTGAACCTGCGTGGAGGTATCGGTATGAACTCCAAGACTCCGGGACTGACCTATCTGTATCCCGACAAGCACTACTCTGACGTGGTGGCGGCCAACTACATGCCGCAAAACGATGCCGCAGCACAGATCCTCAACTACTACACGTATGTTTACAACGTGGAGTATTCCAAGAATCTGAAGAACGCCACGAATACAAAGATCGAGGTAGGTGCCGACATCAAACTGCCCGGAAACAGGAAGTTCACCATCCTGGCATATCGTGACAAGACACCGAATGGCTTCGGAACTCTGACCGACTATGTCACATACAACGTGAACCGTTTCACTGCCGAACAGGGATTGATCATCACTCCCGGACAGGCAACCACCATCGACTATAACAACCCGGCACGCACCACCACGATGTGGACCACCAAGGGAATGGTGGGAAATACCGATGTGAGCATCAACAGAGGTATAGAGTTTGACTTCGACTTCGGAAAGATCAAGCCCATCAACACCTCACTCTATTTCTCAGGTGCCTGGCAAGAGAGCAAGAGCTACTCGAAGAACCTCAACTCGAGCAACCCGGTCAACAACCCCACCTCTTACAGTCAGTATGGAACAGCACCCTTCAAGGTAGTATATCCCTCAGAAATGGACTACACCCGTTATCGCCGTTTCGTGAATACGCTACGCGCCGTAACGAATATTCCCGCACTGAGGATGGTGGCATCACTCACCGGACAGGTGATCTGGCACAACTCCAACATGAGTTATATCGCACCGAAGAACCCCATCGGATGGATCACCACCGATCTGAACTACCATAACCTGACCAGCAATATGCAGAATGGTTATATCGGTGTTGACGGCAACTATTATGAGACGACACCCGAAGGCATGCAGGCTGTATCAGTAGCCGCACAGAGCATCAACCCACGTGATAATGTTCCTACCAAGAGTCCTGTCACCTGGAATATCTCAGCACGACTGACGAAAGAGTTCAGCAAGTCGGCAGGTATGTCGTTCTATGCCAACAACGTGATGTTCTACGAGCCGTTCCTGTCAAGCAGCACCAGTAAGACCCTGTCACAGCGAAATACCGGAACCTTCTCCTTCGGCGTAGAATTGTTCTTCAACTTATAATTGGTCGTACCCCCATAAAGAATTAGCATTATGAGATCAAATAACAATCATAGAATAAGAAAAAACGGATGGACACTGACAGCGTGCCTCACCGTATTGCTGCTCGCATCATGTGTCGACTTCGATGGAGCCACAGAAGCCATCAGCGTAAAATACCAGGTGCAGATGCCCCAAGGCTTTACTGCTGCCGACGTGGCCAACAAGACAGTAACCATCACCTCCAGTTCACAGACATTGCAGGCTACTACTGATGCCAACGGCATCGCAACCTTCGAGAATATCGTGCCCGATGTGTACGACGTGTCAGTGGCATGGAAGATGACACCCGACGAATACTCACAAACCACCGGTGAAATGGTGCAAAATCACAAATATACCGTGGCAGGAAGCAAGAGCGCAGAACTGCTCTCAGAGGATATCACCACCCCGCTCACCATCGATATGAATATCTCTGTCGACCAGTCGATCCTCATCAGTAAGATCTACTCCGCAGGAAGCAAGGACAGCAAGAATAAGAACTACCTGGCCGGAAGATATATCGAATTATACAATAACTCCGATGAAACCGTGGATATTGCGGGGTTATACCTCGGACTGATAGAGACCAACAGCACACCGGCCTACACCTTGGGACTGGTGCCCGATACGATCTTCATGAAACAGATCTTCCGCATCCCGACAGACAAATCATATATGGTGGCTCCCGGACAGTCGATTATCATCACCAACAGTGCCATCGACCATACGCAGACAGCCATGAATGCCTTCGAATATAATCTGCTCAACGCCGACTTCGAGGCAAAAGACCAACAGGGAAAGACCACCAACAACCCGGATGTGCCTGCCCTGGAACTGATCTATACGGCCTACGCCGCTATCTCTAATATGAACCTTTCACAGGGAGGACCCGGTGGAATCGTGATTTTTGAGACAGAAGAGGATGTGGTCAACTGGCCTTTGGTATACAACTATGGTAAGACGAGCGGCAACAAATGGATGAAGTTGCCCGCCAAATATATCCTTGATGGCGTGGACGTGCTGAAGTATGCCGCACAGACAGGTGTGGATGCCAACCTGAAACGTCTGTACGACTATATCGACGCAGGCTATGCCAATATCAACGCGGCCAGCGGATACAATGGTGAGGTGATGTATCGCAAGGTACAATCCACTACTGAGGATGGTCGGAAGATCCTCTCCGATACAAACAACAGTCTGTCAGATTTCGCCATTTCATCGGAGATTGCACCCAGAGAATTTAAATAATTACGTTGAACATAAAGAACCATTATCCAATGAAAAAAATATTTCTTTCAATACTGTTTATCTGTTCTTTCTTCAACGTGATTGCACAAGAAAAGAACATTGTTACGAGTGGTCATTATAAATTTGCGGATGCTTCCCAACCCTGGCGACTCACACAGAACGCCGCCGGTATGTCGCTCGATATAGAGAAACTTGACAGCTCGGCCAACAGAGGTATCGCCTACTTCAACTATTCGCATAAGGACGGTGACTACCACCGTGTGCAGGAGGGCGACATGGTGAACCAACTGCAGTTCTTCACCGAGCGTTACCAGCAGATCGGTAAATACCTCTATGGCTACGGAAGCTTCGACTTCAATATGGGAAGGACACAAAAAAGGGCCTGGAGCGATGTGCTGCGCACCTACAACAGCAATCCGTTCATCTCGGGAAGTAGTGTTTACGGAAAGTATGATCATCAGAATATCGATCTGAAAGCAAAACTCTCTTCCGTACAGTTGGGCCATTTCACCTACGGAGCCAGCCTCGACTACAGCGTGGGTGACCTCTCCCGTCTGCGCGATCCCCGTTCGAGAGTCAACCTGGTGGATTACCGCATCACGCCATCCATCACCTACTCGTTCGACCCTGATGAGAAATACAAAATGAAGAGTGCTTTAGGACTGGCGCTGCACTATGATCGCAGAAAGGAGAAGATCCCCGGACTCACCACCGTGCAGACCGATCCTAACCTGATGTATTACGTGATGACCGGACTGGAGAATGCCACAGGAACCATCGGCGGCTACAACGGTTATATGCGTGAGTACGTAAACCATGAGTTTGGTGGTGAAGTGAGCCTCAGCGCCTATAAGGGAACCGATGGAAAAGACAAGACGATCCTCACCTACACGTTTGATCGCGGCAAGGAGAATGTCTATGGCACCAACAAGTATCAGCCGGGCGTCTTCGTCTATAGCAAATGGGGAATGGCTGCCCATCAGTCAGAGAGCACCGAGAAGAGCATCTTCACCGCTGACATCTCCTATGACTACACCCGTGGATATGCCGATGAATACCGTCAGGAACGTATCACCACCATCGACGAGGTGACCGGCTACACCTCACAGGTGTGGAACACCACGTTCACCTATAAGAAACGTTATCAGATGAAGACGAAGAATTTCAGTCTCCATGCGCGTCGTTCACAGAAGAAAGGCAATAGCGTCCGCTCGTATGTAGGCTACGGATACGACCGGCAGTCGGTGACCAATAAGCATCTGCTGAACACCTCAGAACTGAGATACAAGACACACCGCTACTATCTGGAAGGTGGAAAACTCTTCGGTTCTCACCTGTGGATAGAAGGACTGATTGCCAGAGGCGGCTGCCGTAAGGCCAGCAACGCCACCATCACCTTAGCCGATGAGACAACAGCCTATGCCACCAACGTGCTGCTTCCTGACATGAACTACTATCAGGCAAAGATCCGTTTCATGGGACATCTGCAGGCTGAGTATCAGCATCCTATCACCATCAAGGGACAGACGAACAACTGGTTCGCCCGCATCTCTGGTGATTACCTCAAGACAAACAACAAAAAGGAACAATACCAGGTAGGTGTTTCCATTGGCGTTTATTATTAAAACTGTGAGTCCGGAGGGTCCGGACTCACAGTCCAAGTACTCCGGACTCACAGTCCGGGGTACTCGGACTCTCTGATTTGATCACTAAGTTCTGTCAAATCATTAGCCACAGCAATCTGCTGTGTGTACTCCCCACGAATGAATCCCTGCGTCTGCAGATGCTCCAATAGCATCACGAGGGGATTCCAAAAGCCACAGATATTATACAGGATCACCTTTTTGTGATGATAACCGATGGTCGCGGAGGCAGCCATCGAGAATACCTCGTCGAGTGTTCCGATGCCACCGGGCAGGGCAATGGCTATATCCGAGTGCTGCAGCATCAGATCCTTGCGGTCGCTCAGGTTATCACAGTCGATCCGCTCATCCAACCATTTGCTGGCATGTCCGCGCTCCTCCACCTTCGAAGGCACCACACCGACACACCTGCCACCTAACTCCTTCACGGCCTTGGCTATCGTTTCCATCAGTCCTAAGTCAGTCCCCCCGAACACCAGGGTATGACCGTTTTGCGCCAGCCAGCGCCCTAACTCCTCCGTTTTCAGGAAATATTCCTCATCAATATGGCTGTTTGCCGAACAATATACCGCTACTCTCATCTGCTGTATCTTTTCTTGCAAAAATACTAAAATAGTTTTAAAGTGCAGAAAATTCTTTGGGGAAAAAGAAAAAACCACCCCTTTCTTTTTGTTCATAACAGAATTATTTATACTTTTGCGTCCCCCTTACAGATAAACAATAGTATAATTATAATGGAAAACAAAGAAAGAAAATGAAAAGATGTATCTTTATGTCAGCCATTTTATTACTGTCATTGACAGCTATGGCCCAAGAGAAAAACGACGAGAGTTCAAGTAATGTAATAGTAAAAGATGCAAGATATTGCATGTCGTATGAAGAATATGTCAATGATCAATGGAAGACCGTTGAACAACTAAGACGAGTAACACGTACAGAAAGCCAAATGAAATGGTCTGGTGGTACGCTATATCGTTTCAATAAAATGGATAAAGTATTTGATAAGATGCTCAAGAAAGAAGCATTTGCCATTGACTTCAACGACACCCTCTATGTTAATTTCTATGGATTGAAGCACAAAGGAGCATTATTAGGCACAGGTTATGATAAGTGTTATCGCATGGGTAAAAAAATCGTTATCACAGATAGATACGTTAGCAAGAAGAAAAACATGGCGATAGGTGCTCTGGCAGGTGCCAGCGGAGTATTTGCCGGGGCTATTGGCGGTTTAGCAGTCGGTTTAGCAGATTATGGTTTACAAGCCAAATGGGAGAAAGAAGTATGTTATATCATTGATAATGACACAAAAAAGATTACCCTTATAGACCAAGAGATGATGTCAACGCTGCTTGCTGATCATCCTGATCTGTTATCACAATACAATCAGGTGGAGAGCAAGAAGAAAAAGCGGAGTGCCATCACTGTAATGCCTTTGCTGATTAAAGCTGGTTTAATCAAACTGTAAATTTCTACCTTTCGCTTTAGCAAGGACAAAGTCCTGAAAGATCATAGGCGGTGGCGTGAGTCAACAAATCAGATGTTCCTTCATCTTTATTCGCCACAGAAGACCTTGCCATTACGGATATACAAGCCCTTTGAGGGGACTTCTTTCAGGCGATGCCCCTTGAGATCGTAGATGGAGAGGCTATCACGGCGTTCTTGTTGTGGACTACGGATGGCAGTGCTGGTGCCCCACCCTGCCGAAAGATCATCCAATGTGATGACACGACTGTCGTTCATGCACTTTTTCCACTCCGCATTACTCGTCTGACTGACGAAGTTTCCATTCCAGGTATGATACCACGGCATCCACCACGACCATACCGCCTCCTCGTCAAACTCCTTGTCGACATCGGGTATCGGACCATTCTCTGCCAAGGCAATCATCTTCTTGCCCTCTGTTCGGGTCTTTAGTTTGTCGAACATCACATAGTTGCTCGAGTAGTCGTAGTTGGCATTGTAGATATCCGTGGATACCACGTCGTAATAAGCTAAGCCCGGATCCCAGTCGGCATCATCATCACCGGCATTGAACACCCAGATGACATTATGCACACCCTTCACCCTCACCATCTCATCATATACTAAGCGATAGAGTTTGATAAAGGGCTCCGCTCCTTGGCGCCCCCACCAAAACCACCCGCCGCTGGGCTCATGCAGGGGGCGGAAGATACAGGCGATGCCTGCCTTCTGCAGTTCGAGGAAATAGTCGGCTATCTCATCGATGTCGCTGATGATATATTGATAGAGTTGTGAGGAGGTGTTCCACGAGCCGGCGGCATTCTGGGCATCGGTAATCTTCACACTACATTTATCCGTATAAAACTCCCAAGTATTACGACTCGGGTCGCGCCAATGCCAGGTGAAATTGGGTATTCCGCCCCGTTGCCACACATCCTTGGCCAGCGTCATGACATTCTTCGTATAGTCTTGCGCCCATCCCTGGTCTTTCCCACTACCCGTGGAAAAAAGGAAATCGAAGCCCACCAAGGCGGGATATTTGCCGGATGCCTGATAGACGGCTTTGATATCGTCGTGCTGGGTGATATCACCATTTGCCGACGCCATATCACCCGTCATCATGCCCGAGATGGTTTTCTTACCGAAGTTATTATAGAGGAAGGTATATAGTTTCTGCGCGCAGTCAGCAGCCTCTGCGTCAATGGGTTTGGGAGAGATATTGAACGTCAGTGAACTGCTGCTTTCAGCGATGCGGATATAGTCGATACGAAACCACGTCCAACTGGGCGTTACCACGATGCTATTATCACCTTGGTTCATGAAGTAGGTGCCCACAGACGTCTCTCCAAGTCCCTTTGTCACGAAATTACCGCTACTGCCGTTGACGGTCAGCACCGCTATCTTATCACCGTATAGTCCGTCATACCCCACATAGACGGTGTATTTCCCCTTTTTCGCTGCATGATAGTTAAAGGTGATCTTCGCATCCGACTCTGTCAGTTCCAGTGCCTTACCACCCGAATAGCGACTGTCCTGTATCAGCTTGCACTGCACATAAGTCGCATTCTCGGCCTCCATCTTAGAGCCTGGCTGCGCCTTTACCGCCATTGTCATCATGACAAGCAGTACAATAATCAGATATGTCAGTTTCTTCATGATCCACCATCTTTGCTGCAAAAATACAGAATTATTCTGAAGTAAAGGAAGAATTGAAAAAAAATCCGTACCTTTGGCTTCGCCGAAGGTACTTTCACTCGGCATAACAAATAAATCAAGTTTTTCTTTGTTTTGCGCTCGTTTATCCGTACCTTTGCACCCGGAATCCGCATTTACACATTTATCCATATACAATTTGAAAACATTCGAAGAATTAGGCATTTGCGATGAGATACGCAAAGCCATCAGTGAAATGGGTTTTGTACATCCAATGCCCATTCA
>CADBSW010000103.1 GCA_902797505.1 uncultured Prevotellaceae bacterium
AACACCATAGCCTGCTGTATCATCGCCAAACTGTCGGCATTCATCATCTTGTCTATTGCCACTTCGCCATAAACCTGCTGGCTGTTGTCCATCGCCTGACGGATGCCGGGGATTGAGTCGGCAAACGAGGCGGGTGCTAGATGATAGGTTCCCACAATGTAGGAGGGCGCTGTCAGTCCGTTGCCGCTGATCTTGTAAAGTAGTTGTGCTTTCAACGATACTGTCGCCATGAAAAGCATCAGGGTAATCATTGCTGTTTTTTTCATCTTTATTATATTTTTAAAATTATATTCAATTAATTAGTCGTACAAAGATAGTAAAAAAACTACAGAATCGTTGAGTTTTTATGACAATTTTCTGAAATAGCTGATCATAACACTTCGGGCAGTTTAACCATTAATGTTGAAAAAGCACAGAGGACTCTGAGAAGACAGAGATCACAGAGAGTATAACGGAAAGAGTTGCGATAGCGAGAGTTGCCCCCCGCTCCCTGCAAACTCACAAACTCATTTTACAGACCTTCCCGAGTGAAGCAGCCATGCCTGTTTACCGGCAGGCGCTGTCCCTGCACCTTCACATAACCGATGGGCTGCTTGGCCGGCAGGAAGATCCTCACGGGATCCCAGTGATCGTCTTCCCCCATCACGGAAAATACCGTATATTGGGAAGCCTCTTTCTCGGTCAGGATATTCTTGGCCGTGCCCCATATCGTGTCTTTCTTCTCGTCAATCCGGTAGTATCTGGTGATGCGCTTGGAGAGATCGAGGGGCTTCCCATCCGCATCCATCGTGTTGTATTCGGCGAATACCGACGGCAGTCCGGCCATGTGCGAGAACCATCCCTCTGCCGGTATGGTGATCTCCGAACGGGTATGCAGGAAGACCGTCTGTGGCTGATGATGCCAGGGACGTCCTAACCAAATAGTAGTCTCCTTGGGGTTACCATCGGCTGTCAGCGTGCAGTGGTTGAACACATAGCCCCAGCGCGTTGTGGGACGGTGCTTGGGGGCCACGATCCATCCGCCCGACTTACGGTTAATCTTGATAGTACACTGTTCAAACCAGGCATTTCCGCTGCCGTAGATAAAGTCCACACCACCCATAATCAGACTGTTGCTCACGTAGTTTCTTCCGTTATCGGCCTCAGAGGTGCGGTAGGTATCCTGATAGCTCAGCATGGCGCAGTGGTCGAAGGCGATGCGGTCGCCCTTGGCATAGAGGGCTAAGGCCTGCGGACCGGCTTGGGCTTCCACGCCATGGGAGTTGACGAACGAGATGCCCTGGAAGGTGATGTCGTTGGCATGCACCACCACGGTGGCTGCCTTGTCCACGGGTATGGCCCCAGGACCGCCGCTCTTCTTATTGTCGGAGATAAACACCTTGTCGGCTCCTTCGCCGATGATGCTCAGCCTACTCTTGTTCAGCGGAATATAAACATGCTCGTTGTACGTTCCTGCCTTGATATATATAAGGTATTGAGAGAGGTTATCGTCAGGCACGGCATCGATAGCTGCCTGCACGGTGGTATAGTCGCCGCTGCCGTCGGCAGCTACGATCGCGTTGTACACTCCTTTCTGCGCGAAGGCTGTTGAGGCGATGCACCAGGTCAGAAATAATAGTAACTGTTTCATATTGTAGATGAGTTTTTAAGTAATGATCTTTGTTTTTACCTGACCAGTTCAAAGAATAAGAGGTTGTTTCCCTCTACCAAGAACACGTCGTTCCCCATCATCTCCATGTCATTGAAGAGTGAGGTAAACTCGATGATGGGCAGTCCGGCCTCTTGTATGAACCAATACCTGAAGAGGTTTTTCGTCACTCGCTTGCGGATGCAGGCATAGTCGTCTTTCTTGAATCTGATGCCGTAGAGTGTTGAGGTGTCGTATCGCTTGGAGATGTTCAGGTCTTTGTCGATGATCATCAGGTCGCCCTTGGAGGTGAAGACCGGACAGTCGTGCCCGTCGTAGGCTATTGCCTCAAAACTGTGCGTGCCTTCGTTGTACACGTATGCCGTATTGTGCAGACACTCTACCAGTTCGCCGTGCTCCTTAGTATTCCATGGCGTGATGGTGATGACCGAGTCGTTGATGTCTCGCTGATAGGCCATGCCGTCGTCGAAGAGGATGAACGATTCCCATGGTGCGATGAAGGCATCCTCTACGATATCCTTCTTCATTTTGAGTGTGTTGAAGAAGAACGGTTCTCCGGTCAGTGCGTTGAACGAGGCGATGAAGGGTTTGCTGTGTTTCACCTTGTTGTTGCCGTTACGCAGTCCGTAGCCGAAGTTGAGCATATACACCGTATTGTGCTCGCCGTACAGCACTGATGCTGATGCTTTCTCTGTGGGGTAGCTGTAGGTCCATTTCATCTGCATGTCGCTATTGAAGCACCGCAGTTCGTTACGGTCGGCGATGAAGTAGCAGGAGTCCATCTGCAGAATGTTCGACGACAGACCGTTGATCACGTTCTGTCCATAGGTAGGTATGTAGTAGTATCCTCCCACGCCCCCAACTATGGCTGCTCCTGCCACGGCTCCTGCTGCCATGGCCAGTCCCATGAGAATAGACGATTTCACGTCAGAGAATCCCGTCTTGGCATCGTAAGTCTGCAGGGCACCTGTCTGGATGTTGATCACGTTGATATCGTCGGCCACCACCAGTATCCGTTTGTCTGGCAGCATCTGTGCGTCGTTCCATCCCCAGCTTACCGAGTGTTTCACCTTTGTCTCCCATATCATCTGACCTGTGCTCAGTCGGTAGGCTTTTAATTTACTGTCTGATGTGGCGTTGGTCTTGTAGCCCATGATGATATCCAGCGAGTCGTTCATATAGGTGGGATATAGCTTGATGCTCCAGCGCTCGTGACCATCCTTGTCGTCCAGCATGATCGTCTTGTTGCTATGGTTGATCAGTATCCCATGACTGGTGGGGCGTGCGTTTGTTATGACTCCTTTCTTCTCTACGGTCCAGCGTATCTCCTTGGTATTCTTGTCGAGTGCGCTCACGCTGGTGACACTGCTCGAGAAGGAGAAGGCACTGGTCTCCTTCACCGCCATGAGTATAGCCAGTGTGTTGCTGTTGCCGCCATTGATCTGATAGATAGGGTAGGGCAACTCTTTTTTTTCGGCCATCACCGAGTCGCCGTCGATGGTTTTTCCGATGTTCACGTCTTTTGTCTGTGCCTGCAGACTGATGGTCGTGCATAATATCAGGATGATTGAGATTATCGTTTTCTTCATGCTGAAAATAGTTTATCAGGTTTACCGTAGTAATTTTACAAAAGTAATGCATATCATCCGAATGAGCAAATTATTCTGATTATTTTTCGAAGAGGAGTATCTTTGGTCATGCATAAATATTCTTAATAAATGATTGGAAAAGACGTGGAGATGGATGGAGGATTGATAGGAGGATGATATGACATAGGGGTGTAAAAGACCAAGAGACCGAGAGACCAAGAGACCAACATAATCAAATATACATTTTCCTTCTTTCAAAGGTGGCCTTTACTGCTCACAAAGGTACTCTTTTCTTGTGGCAAAGGTGACTTATCGCGGTTCCTACAGTTTTAAATCCATGTTTTAACGACCTTTTTGTAAAGTATTTTATATTGAAAATACTTTACAAGCTTGCAAATTCATCCCATTTCATCGGAGGATTTACGGATACACACCCATCCGCTTTAGCAAATTTTGAGATGATGGTCTTTCGGGTCTCTTGATCGGTCTCTTGACAAAAAGACCGTTTAAGACTCTGTAATCATTTGTAAACAAGATAGTTACGAGTGAACGTAACAAAAAAGTCTCACGGTCTCACGGTCTCATGACATGCTCTGCACAAAAAAATTCTTAATTGCGCGTACCTATTTAATAAATTATATATATATATAGGGATTTTGACAAAGGGTGTATGAGACCGTGAGACCGTGAGACCAAAAGACCAAAAAGTGTTTCATCTTGTTAATGAATCTTAATCGAAAAATATTTCCTGCTGACAAAATTGCAATCCGTATCGATATGTATTATCTTTGCATCGATGTTTTAAATCGCAGGTTTTTTACCTATGACAAACACAAATAGCATCATCTTCCAGAGCTGATACCTCCATGAGGAGAAGCCTTTATATAGAAAATAACAGTAGCGATTGTTATCCCCCAATTGTTTGACATGTTGATACATTATTTGCCAGTCCTCTCATAAAAGGTCTCTCGGTCTCTTGGTCTCTCGGTCTCTTGGTCTCTCGGTCTTTTACACCCCAAGTAATACTACGATCAATATGACGAGCAATACCATGAGGACCTCTGCCCAGAGGTTGACCCTGCAGGCGATCCTCGCATCGGCAGAAGACAGTTCACGGTCGTGGTCGCCGATGAAAGGCTTGTCGATGAGTTCTCCGAAATAGATATGGGGCCCGCCGAAACGGCAGTTGAGAATACCCGCCAGGGCGGCCTCGGGCCAGCCGCTGTTAGGACTGGCATGCTGCGGACCGTAATGCACGATGAAACGAAGGAGGGGGAAGAACCCACGGCGCTGTCCTGCGGGGTGAATGAAACAGCCTGCTATCGCCATCAGGAGGGCGGTGAGGCGTGCGGGCAGCCAGTTGGCCACGTCGTCGATGCGGGCAGCCACGGTGCCAAACAGTCGGTAACGCTCGGTGCGGTAGGCGATCATCGAGTCGAGGGTGTTCACCATCTTATACGTCATCATGCCGGGAACACCCAATAGCAACAGCCAGAAGAGGGGAGCGATGACCCCATCGCTGAGATTCTCCGCCAACGTCTCAAGGGCGGCCTTGCGGATCTCCTGGGCATCGAGCTGTGAGGTGTCGCGCCCCACGATACGAGCCACCTGCGTACGACCCTCGTCGAGCGAACGGTCAAGGGCACGGAAGACATCCTTCACCTCCTTGATGAGTGTGGTGCCTGCCAGACAATAGAAGATGAGGACGGCCTCAAGGGCAATGGCCAGTGGGGTGCCGAACTGCTCTATGGAGCGTACAAGATGAAGGATTCCCCAGGTGAGGAAGAAGGTTATGAGGATGAGCATGACAGCCAGTACACCGCCTTTCAACCTACGGTGACGACCTTTGTTCAGCCGGTGCTCGCCCCAGGCGATGGCCTTGCCGAAATACACCACAGGGTGGGGCAGGGAGGCAGGATCTCCCCACACCTTGTCGGCTATCCAACCGAGGATGATGGCTATGGCGTTTGTCATGACATTTCTTTCGTGCCGCAAAGGTACGAAGAAACAGAGGCAAAAAAGAATAATTTAATTATTTTAATAATAACGCTCGGGGAACAGCGTGTCCCACCAAGTACTGTCGTCTTTCAGATATTTCTCAAACCAGGCTAACAGCACACGGGTCCATTGCCTGCGCTTCTCATAATCGACGATAATATGATCCTCACCACTTACCTGAACCAGCGCCACGTCGCGCCCCAGTGTCTTCAGGGCAGTAAACATCTGAATGCTCTCGGCAACAGGCACATTCGTATCTGACGTGCCGTGGGTGAGCAGCAACGGGGTATGGATCTTGTCGGCACGATAGAGGGGACTCTGCAGGGCATACAACTGGGGATTGCTCCATGGGTATTGGCCTGCCATGCTTACCTCGCTATAGCTATAACCCCAGTAGCCACAACCCCAGTAGTTCGCATGATTGGAGATACCTGCATGACTGATACCACAAGCAAAGATATCACTTACGGTAAGCAGGTATTGGGTCATAAACCCACCATAAGAGGCTCCGATACAGCCG
>CADBSW010000104.1 GCA_902797505.1 uncultured Prevotellaceae bacterium
CTTGGATTAGAGTACGATCGTCACAACTTCCTGTTGATGCACGCTATGGGTCCGAATGTGGCCGGTGTGATCGGTTCTGCCGTTGCCGCCGGTGCTCTGTTAGGATTCCTTACATAATTGTTTAGAGTTTAGAGTTTAGTGTTTAGAGTGTATAATGTAGATTGCATAGCTATGAATACCCTAAACTCTAAACTCTAAACGCTTAACCCTAAACCCTAAACCCTAAACAAAAAATGGATTTCAAACCCCGATTCGCCATCATCGATGCCAATACATTATCGGCAACGGGCTTACGGACGATCATTCAAGGTCTCATTCCGCAGCTCGAAGTAGATTGCTTTGGCTCTTATCAATCCATGGCTATTCAGGGAACTGATCAGTATGTGCATTATTTCGTGTCGATGAACGAGATCATCAACAACATGTCTTTCTTTGCAGAAAGGAAAAAAAAGACTATCGTTCTTACTACCTCTTCAGCAATTACGATCAATGATTTCCATTGTCTGAGTACCAATGTCACCGAGGATCAGTTTGTAAGATCTCTACTCCAACTGATGCATCAAGGGCATCCACACGGCAATAACATGCCACCAGCAAGCCAACGCCAAACTAAGTCACTGTTATCCAACCGAGAACTCGAGGTAATGTCTCTGATTGTTCAAGGATATATCAATAAAGAGATTGCCGACAAACTGAATATCGGTCTTACCACCGTCATCACCCATCGTAAAAACATCATGGAGAAACTGGGCATCAAGAGTGTCAGTGCCCTTACGATCTACGCCGTGATGAACGGTTATGTAGACATCAGTAAAATTTAGAATTAAGAATTGATAATTGGTATTTTTCAAATTTAAGTTCTCAATTATCATTTCCGCCAGAATCTCCAGGTAATATCCACAAAGTCACTATCCGACACCTTTTTATACAACCGTTGATTGGTGGTCTTCTCTTTCAGGCTACCCAGATGCTTGATATACGGACCAATCTTGATATAGTCGAAATCTTGTTTGTTGATGACAGAGACAATACGTGTCCTGCCGCTATACCATGCCACTTTCAACTGTGGATAATGGGCATGAATATATTGAGCGATAAGATTAACCGACTCGGGTTCCGCATCACCACCCATCAAGGCGATACAGGTGATATCATTGCCATATTCCTGCACGAATGAATCGATGACATCATCGGTAAGGGGATGGCCCGTGTCTCCCCACAGATACTGACTATGGCATCCCGGACAACGACAGGGACAATTCGAAATATTGACTGAGAGGGTTACCTCATCGGGTATCTCTTGAAAGACGATACCAGAATTGACGTATTTCAACATATAAGATTTCAAAGAAAGAGTCATGCTATCCTTTTATAGAGATAAGCATGACTCTTATGAAGAATTGTGAGTTGTTTCTAATATACTAATCTCTCCTTATCGGCATAGTAACGACGGGCAGCTTCCTTCTGACGAGCTTCAGAGAAATTGCTCACGCGCTTCAGATATCCGATGATACGCGTCATGTAATCCACGTTCCTGCTGTGGCAATGAGGACACTCCTTCAGATAACGCTTGTCGATATGCCCACAATCATTACAGATCGTATTGGGGATATTGAAGGTGAAGTAGTTACATCCCTCTTTGGCTGCCACATTGAGCAACTGGCGATATTGAGCCTTGCTGAGGTGCTCATCCAGATTCATATGCAGGGCACTGCCACCGGTAAGATGCTGGATGTAAGGAGCACCATGCAACTTAAACTTATCGATGATATTGAGTGAGTCATCCTCCACAATATAGAAATAACTATTATAGCAGTCACGTGGCACGAAATAACCATCCTCACGATCCCACTTGGCATGCTTAACACCCACATTCTCTGCCGGAATCATCTCACAGTTGAACATCACATCCTTTGTGCGATACTCACGGTTCTTCTTCTCTATCAGTCCGAGCACTGTCTGAACGAAGGTAAGATAGTCGGGATTATCATTAATCTGAAGTCCCATGAACTCTGCGGCCTCTACCAGTCCGTTGATACCGATGGTAAGATATTGTCTACCTATATTAATATAGCCGGCATCGAACAATGGCAGCATACCATGCTTCTGCAACTCCTTCAAGTTCTCATTATAAGCCAACTGCACCTTGTGACACAAATCAATGATATCCGTCAGGTATTCCTTATAGTCGATATCATGGTTAACAGCATACTGGATACAACGGTTCAGGTTGATGGTCAGCACACTCTTAGAACCCGTAGATACGCCACCGGCACCCAAGGTATAGCTAAAGCCGTTATCCTGAATCTCGTTTCTCAGTCGGCAGCAAGAACTCAGGGAGTCTGCGTTATCACTCATATAGGTGAAGAAAGAGTGGCCCTCCGCATACATCTCAGCGGTAAAGTCGGCCATATCCTTATCTACCATGTCACCATCCTTGCTCAGCAAGGCCATCGTCTCCACAGGGAAGGTAAGCACAGCCTTGGTGCGCTCTTTGTTGAACCACTTCATGAAGCGCTTCTGCAACCAGCACAGACCATCCCAATCCGGACGACTGCCATCGGGGAAATAGAACTCACCGAAGAGACTCTCGAAATAGGGTTTGTCATAGTAAGCGATATTCCAGAACACAGCCTGGTAGTTGCGGGCACCTGTCGGCTGGTTGATAGAATAGACGATCTGCTCAAAACAGTCGGTGATCATCTTATCGATCGTGCGCTGCTTCAGACTCAGGTCAACCACCTTGTCGGGCTCCTTGTAATATTCCTTTCCATACTCAAGTCCGAGGAAGTAGTTCAGATACATCAAGAACTCCGGTGTTGCACAGGCACCACTCAGCATGCTGGATACCATGAATACCATATTCACGAATCCACCACAGAAACTCTTCAGGTTGGTCGGAGCCGTAGAGTTGCCGCCTATGCTCGTTGTACCACCGATCAACCAGGGGTACATCGTGATAGAAGCACAGTAATTGGCCAACGATGTCTCATCATTCTTATAGATAAAATGATGTGTCAGCATGTCGATGTATTTCTCTGCCAACTCTTTACCATACATCTTTTTGATACGATCGACCAGAAGACGACGATTCAATCGGATGAAATTCGACTTTGGCAATTCACCGATCAATGTAGCAATATTTTTATGTTCGACATTTGCATTTGCATCATACTTCGAACCAGTTGCTGCATTGGCCGCATCACAGTAGTCTGCCAAAAAGTTCATCTTCTCCATCACCTCACGGTCTTCAGTGTGACGCTGACGATAGAGCATAAAACTCTTTGCAACCTTATAATACTGCTCCTTCATGAGAGCCTCTTCCACTTGATTCTGGATATCTTCAACCTTGATACCCTCATGGATATCCAAATGGTTGAGTATCTTTGAGATACAACCTAAATCAACAGGTTCTTCAACCGAATTAAACGCCTTGATAATAGCGTTCATAATCTTGTCCAAGCTAAAGCGTGCCAACGACCCATCGCGCTTGGTAATGGTAAAGTTTTTTATTTCCATCTTACTCTACTTTTTGGAAACTTTTTCTCAGAATTAATCTGAAAAGTTTTCCATTTTGGTTAACTTGACGTAATATAAAATTGAATAAGTTTTCTAATTTGTATAACTAATACGTTTGCAAAGATATAAAAAATAATTATATCCTATATCATAAAACAGAGAAAAAATTATCTTATTTAGAAATATTTGTCTTTTACGAGCAAATAAAGGGTGTTACAATTTAGACAGGTTACAGATATATCATTCTAAGGAATCTCCCTCTTTGTACGAAAGAAAATACCCTTGTAAACCGTGAGAGAAACCTTCACGAGATAGCATATATAATTAAGGTAAAAGCAAAACAAGTTGTTTTGGTATGAGATTAATACATTTTTCTACCCTCCGTAATACACTTTACATGAGCAAAACAAGTTGTTTTGGTCTGGCTTTATATATCTTTTCTACCAGCAAAGATCATCTTTTCCAGAGGAAAACATCATGTTTTGCCTCAGGAAAAGTGATACTTGTCAGGTAAAAGAATCATCTTTTCAATCGGTCATAATCATATCCTTTTACTCCATGACGGCAAAAAAAAGAGAATTCCTTCAGGAACTCTCTTTCTCGGTAGGGACGATCGGGCTCGAACCGATGACCTCTGCAATGTGACTGCAGCGCTCTAAACCAACTGGGCTACGCCCCTATTCGTTGATTGACGATGCAAAAGTACATATATTTTTCTAAACACCAAAAGTATTCGCTACTTTTTTTTGAAAAAGACATCATTCTTCTTTGTTGAAAAAAAACTAATATTTGTGGATATTTTAAAATGATTTGTAGATTTATTTTGACAATTCAATAGTTTTTTCGTACTTTTGTATGTCGAATTAAAAAAATAGTGACATGAAAAGAAATGTATTCCTTCTCGCTTTGATAACCTGTTTCTTCTTTGGAAACAGTTATGCCCAAGAAAAAAAACAATGGACTCTCAAAGATTGTATTGACTATGCTTTGCAGAACAATATTTCTTTGAAGAAGACAAATATACAAAAGAAATCGTCACACGAGGATCTGCTCCAATCGCAGGCTGCCATACTGCCATCGCTCTCAGCCTCTACGTCACATAGTGTTGCATACACCCCATGGCCGGAGACAGGGCGCTCTACCGTTGCCAACGGATATGCGGTCAGTTCGGTAGATAAGGTATACTACAATGGTTCTTATGGTGTGAATGGTAACTGGACGGTATGGAATGGTGGAAGGAACACCAATACGGTCAAGTTGAACAAGCTGACTGAAGAACAGGCAGAGCTTGATTCCGCAGAGATAGCTAATCAGTTGCAGGAACAGATTGCCCAACTGTATGTTCAGATTCTCTACTCAGAAGAAGCCATTAAGGTGAATGAGCAGACTGCCGAGACTACACGCAAGAACGAGGAACGTGGAAAGACGATGGTAGAAGTGGGTAAGATGAGCAAGGCCGACTTAGCCCAGCTTATCGCTCAGCGTGCCCAGGCCGAATACAATATCGTAGAGGCACAGAGTAACCTGAAGAATTTCAAGCGTCAACTAAAGCAGATCTTGCAGATAACGGATAATCAAGAGTTTGACGTGGCCATACCTGCAACCACCGATGAGATGGCCCTACAACTGATTCCCTCACTGAATGAAGTGTATACCTCGGCATTAGCCATACGACCGGAAATACGTAATGTGATGCTGGGTATAGAGAGTAGTGACCTGAGTATCAAGATCGCCAAGGCAGGCAAACTGCCACAGATAGGGTTGAACGCAGGATTCTCCACAAACACCACTTCGATGAACGATAAAGCCTGGGGCACACAGTTGAAGAGTAACGTAAACCTGGGAGCCGGTGTTTCCATCAGTATCCCTCTCTACGATCAGCGACAGACCAAGAGTCAGGTGAACAAGGCTCTGTTGCAGAAAGAGAACTACATGCTCGATCTGAAGGACAAGCAGACGACGCTCTACTCTTCCATTGAGAACTACTGGTTACAGGCCGTGAACAATCAGGATAAGTTCAAGGCCGCCAAGATAAGCACAGAAAGTCAGCAGACCAGTTTTGAGTTGCTCAGTGAACAGTTCCGGCTTGGACTGAAGAACATCATCGAACTCATGACGGGTGCTGATAACCTACGGGCCGCCCAGCAGAATGAATTACAAAGTAAGTACCTGGCCATCTTGAATATCGAGATGCTGAAATTTTATCGTGACGGATATATTAAATAATATAATAAGGTATTAGGATATAAAAGAATAAGAATGAAAAAGATCAGTAAGATTTGGTTGTTTGTTGCATTGATTGTCCTTGTTGCACTTGCGGCATGGCTGTTATCTGGCAACAAGAAAAAGGAGGAGGTTTCTTTCGTCACAGAGAAAGTGGCTCCTGCAAATATACAAAACAGCATTACGGCTACCGGCACAATCGAACCGGTAACCTCTGTGACAGTAGGTACTCAGGTATCAGGTATCGTCAGCAAACTGTACGTTGATTACAACAGTATCGTTAAGAAGGGTCAGGTGATCGCAGAATTAGACCGCACGAATCTGATCAGTGAGTTGAATACCACGAAGGCAAACCTGAACAGTGCTCAGAGCAGTCTGAACTACCAGTTGTCTAACTATAATCGTTATAAGACACTCTACGAGAAAGGATTGGTAAGTGCCGATGAGTATGAGAGTGCCCGTCTGAGTTATCAGCAAGCCAGTCAGCAGGTAGCTACCGCTAAGGAAAATGTGCGTAAGGCACAGACGAACCTCGGTTATGCCACGATCACCTCTCCGATCGACGGTATCGTATTGAGTAAGAGCGTGGAGGAAGGACAGACCGTTGCTGCAAGTTTCAGTACGCCAGAGTTGTTTACCATTGCCCAAGATCTCACGAACATGCAGGTAGTGGCCGATATCGACGAGGCCGATATCGGTGATGTGAAAGAGGGCGAGCGCGTATCCTTCACAGTAGATGCCTATCCCGATGATACCTTCACGGGAGCTGTCAAGCAGGTGCGCCAACAAGCCACCACTACCAACAACGTTGTTACCTACGAGGTGGTGATCAGTGCTCCCAATAAAGATCTGAAGCTGAAACCCGGTCTTACGGCCAGCGTTACGATATTCACGGCCGAGCGTCAAGGTGTACTCAGCGTGCCCAGCAAAGCTCTTCGCTTCACTCCCACAAAAGAAACCGTGGGAAAGATGAAGATCATTGACTGCAATGGAAAGACAAAGGTTTGGACGATCGATGGTATGAATATCAGAGCGATACCGGTAAACACCGGAATGACCGACGGTATCCACACGCAGATCACTAAGGGCCTGCAGGAAGGACAGGAGATTATCACAGAGATAAAGGTTGTTGAGAATGAGGAAATGCCACAAGCAGGCAACAACGAACGGAGTCCGTTTGCTCCTGGTCCACGTAACAGGAACCGTAGTAATAACAAACGATAAACCTACAAGAGTAAGCTGATGAACAAGGAGACAAGGAAAACAGTTATCGAACTGCAGCACGTCAAACGTGATTTCCTAGTGGGTGAAGAGACGGTGCATGCCCTTAGGGATGTATCTTTCAAGATCTACGAGGGAGAGTTCGTTACCATCATGGGAAAGTCAGGCTCTGGAAAGTCAACGCTGCTTAATCAGTTAGGTTGTCTGGATACACCAACAAGCGGAGAGTATCTGCTCGATGGTGTCAGTGTGCGCACCATGTCGAAATCGCAACGCGCCGTACTGAGGAACAGAAAGATTGGTTTTATCTTCCAGAATTATAACCTGTTACCCAAGACAACGAGTGTAGAGAACGTAGAGTTGCCGTTGATGTACAATGGTGAGGTGACCGCCCAACAACGACGTGAGGCAGCCATCGAAGCCTTGAAGGCTGTCGGACTGGGTGACCGTCTGTATCATAAGAGTAATCAGATGTCGGGAGGACAGATGCAGCGCGTGGCCATTGCCAGAGCATTGGTAAACAACCCCGCCGTGATCCTTGCCGATGAGGCAACAGGTAACCTCGACACCCGCACATCCTTCGAGATACTCGTGCTTTTCCAGAAGTTACATGCCGAGGGACGAACAATCATCTTCGTGACCCACAACCCGGATATCGCCCACTACTCCAGTCGTAATATCATGTTGCGTGACGGCAGGGTTATCAGTGATGAGATCAACAACAATATCCTCTCAGCCGCAGAAGGACTGGCAGCATTGCCAGCCAATACGGATGAGTAGTGTAGAGTGTAGAGTGTAGAGTGTAGAGTGTAGAGTGTAGAGTGTAGAATGTAGAGTGTAGAGTGTAGAGTGTAGAGTTATGATTACTCCACTAGCAATATAAATTATAGATCAGTGAATTACGGAAATTTATTTAAGATAGCCATTGTAGCCATAGCTGCCAATAAGATGCGGTCGTTCCTGACTGCATTGGGTATTATCATTGGTGTAGCCGCTGTAATAACCATGCTCGCCATCGGCCAGGGATCGAAGAAGAGTATCCAGGCTAACATTGCAGAGATGGGTTCCAACATGATCATGATACAGCCGGGTGCTGACATGCGTGGTGGTGTACGTCAGGATCGTTCAGCCATGGAGACCCTGAAACTGACCGACTACGAGGCGATAAAGAATGAGTGCAGTTATGTGAAGGCCGTTAGTCCTACGGTCACCAGCAGTGGACAATGGATTTATGGCAACAACAACACGCCATCAAGTATCTACGGTGTAAACCAGGATTATCTCGAGATCCGACAGTTATCTGTCAGCGACGGCGAGATCTTCTCTGATGCTGACATCAAAGCTGCGGCTAAGGTATGTATCCTCGGTCAGACGGTGGTAGACAACCTCTTCCCCGACGGCTCTGATCCTGTAGGTAAGGTGGTGCGCTTCAACAGTATCCCCTTCCGCGTGGTGGGTGTATTGAAGAAGAAAGGATACAACACGATGGGTATGGACCAGGATGACTTGGTGCTGGCCCCCTACACCACCGTGATGAAACGTATCCTTGCCCAGACATTCCTCGGTGGTATCCAGTGCTCAGCCATTACGGAGGGCGTTACCGACAAGGCCACAGAACAGATATCTACCATCCTTCGACGTAACCATAAGTTGAAAGACGCCTCAGAGTTTTCCGAAGGCGATGCAGATGACTTCAATATCCGTTCTCAGGAAGAGTTATCATCCATGATGAATTCCACCACTAACATGCTCACGATCCTCTTGGGTTGTGTAGCAGGAATATCCCTTATCGTGGGAGGTATCGGTATTATGAATATTATGTATGTGAGTGTCACCGAGCGAACACGAGAGATCGGACTACGTATGAGTGTGGGAGCCCGTGGCATAGATATCCTTAATCAGTTCTTGATAGAGGCTATCCTACTGAGTGTTACCGGTGGCATCATCGGTGTCTTGTTAGGTGTTGGTGCATCGTATGCTGTAAAGCTATTGGCTCACTGGCCCATCTACATACAGGTATGGAGCATCGTGATGAGTTTCGCAGTATGTACGCTGACGGGTATCTTCTTCGGATGGTATCCTGCCAAGAAAGCCGCACAGCTTGATCCTATCGAGGCGATCAGGTATGAGTGATTTTGATTAAAGTTTAAAGTTTAGGGTTTAGAGTGTAGAGTTTAGAGTATAGGGTGAAGAATAAGAAAGACAGGTATCTCTTTACGGTGGCAAGTGCCATTACGTGGATGATGATGATCTTGGTGAGTATCGTCGTCATGCCACACGTGTATGTGCCCGATGCGATGGGAGTTATCCTCAGACTGTCATTTCCCATCGGCATGTGTATCGTTTTCTTCACAAACTACTATTGGTTGGCCCCAAAATTCTTCCACAGAAGATCTACGGTTTATGTCATTCTTAACTTGTTGTTGATGTTTGTAACTGCAGCAGTGACCCATTACTGTATGCTAAAGCTTTATCAACATGAGTTACCCCCAAGAATAGATCCGCTGAACACATGGAATGAGCACCTGCTTTATATCCTGAGAAATATGGTGGTGCTACTCTTGTCGGCCGGCGTCGCCACGCTGACATATATGTCAGTACGATGGAGTCATCTTGAAATGGAGAAGCAAAAAGCAGAATTGGAATGGCAACATGCAGAGATGAAACGCCAGGAGGCTGAGATGGGAAGAGTGGAGGCAGAACTGAAGATGTTACAGACACAGGTGAGTCCGCATGTGATGCTCAACACCCTGAATAATATCTATGCGCTCATCCAATTCGACAAGGAGAAGGCACAAAAGGCGGTCATATCACTCAGCAAAGTGTTGGGATATATTCTCTATACCCGCAAGGATAATACGATCAACCTCATGGAGGACATGGAGTTGATACAGCATTTTATCGACCTGATGAAGATACATCTTACCGACAATGTGAAGGTAGATGTAAAGATCGACATACCCACCCCCTGCAATATCCGGGTAGCTCCGTTTATCTTCGTTCCCCTGATAGAGAATGCCTTTAAATATGGTATATCACCCACGTCAGCCAGCTTTATCAACATCTCGGTGACAGCCGACGAACAACAGATCACCTTCTGTGTGTCAAACAGCTACGACACTGGTGGCATAGGTCATCAGAGTAGTCATGGTGTGGGTACAGAACAGGTTTCCAAACGTCTACAATTATTATACCCTGGCAAATACCAGTGGGAAAAGGGATTCAATCATAATAAAGATATTTATACATCAAAAATTATAATTTATGATACTCACATGCGCCATCATTGACGACGAGCCTCTGGCAGTCGATCTGTTAGCCAGTTATGCAAAGAATACACCAACACTCGAATTGGCAGGAACCTACACGAGTGCAATCTCAGCAATCAAGAAATTGCGTGAGGAACCTGTTGATATCCTCTTCTTAGATATACAGATGCCTGAACTGAGTGGTTTGGAATTCGCTATGGTGCTTCCAAAAACGACAAAGGTGATCTTTACTACCGCTTATAATCAATATGCACTCGAGAGCTATAAGGTGAACAGCATCGATTATCTGGTAAAACCAATCTCCTATGAGATGTTCCTCAAATCTGTTGAGAAGGCACTGAACTACTTCGAGGAGATCAGGAAAAATGATATATTATCAGAGGAACAGGCCATCTACGTAAAGAGCGACTACAAACTGCTGCGTATCCCACTCGACGATATCCTCTATATAGAGGGACTGAAAGACTATGTGTCTATCCATGTAGAGAGCAAGGAGGAGACCATCCCCTCACTGATCAACATGAAGCGCATCATGGACTTCCTGCCCACACCCGTCTTCATGAGGGTGCATCGCTCGTATATCGTGAATATGAAGAAGATACAGTCGATCGACCGCAACCGTATCGTCATTGGAGAGCAGTTCATTCCCATCTCTGAGAGTTACAAGGAGGAGGTATACGGATATATCAACAAACATACCGTATTGTAACGACACGCGCCCACCGTTAAGTGAGACACCTTAATACTATATATTATGAATGTAATTGTATCCATAGGAACAAGTACAAACGCACATGATAACATACTGGCTGCCAAGGAGATCCTCTCGGCCATGTTCAGAAAGGTCAAGTTTTCATCCTGCATGAAGACGAGTCCTGTCAATGGGGCCGACAACTACTATTATATCAACTGCCTGGCGATGTTCGACACCACCATGAGTTTTCTGGAACTCAAACAGTGGTTGAAAGAACGGGAACAGGATTGCGGCCGCAACAAGGAGGATACCCATGAGGGATATGTCACCCTCGACATGGATATCCTCGAGTATGATGGCAAACATTATAAGGCAGATGATTGGAAACGGGATTACAACCGTAAGATGCTTGCCGAACTGAGAGGATAAGAGTGGCAAATAGTATAATAACATAAACAAAATAGGATGAAACGATTATTTATTAACAACAGAATGGGGAGTATGAGAATAACACTCTTCATGATGACATTGGTTGTCGTCACGATGACCCATGCGCAGGATTTCAATCGGTATTTCACAGATGAGACGCTGCGCATCGACTATACGTTCTCGGGTAATGCCACGAATCAGGAGATTGCCGTGGACCAACTGAACAGAATCCCCCACTGGTATGGCAAACGCCAACGACTCAGTGAAGTTCCCGTGGAAGGCAACGGACAGATCATCGTGCGTGACCACCACAGCCAAGAGGTGATCTACCGTAACTCCTTCTCTACCCTCTTCCAGGAATGGCTCTCGTATGACGAGGCTAAACACATCCGGAAATCTTTTGAGAACGTGTTCCTCGTGCCTATGCCTAAAGATACAGTAGACATCACCGTGGTGCTCAACAACAACTATCGTAAGGAGATGACATCCTTAACACATACCGTGGTTCCCACAGATATCCTGATACGCAGGATTGGCGACAGGGATGTCACCCCATACACCACCCTCATGGAAGCCAAGGATCCCGACCACTGCATACACATCGCCTATATCGCCGAAGGATATCAGGAACAAGAGATGGATGTGTTCATGAACGACGTGAAGATCGCCATGGAGGCACTCTTCGCTCACGAGCCTTTCAAGAAGATGAAAGACCGTTTTAATATCGTGGCCGTTAAAGCTCCCTCGAAGGAGAGTGGAACGAGTGAGCCCTCCAAGGGAATCTGGAAGAATACGGCCCTGCATTCACATTTCGATACTTTCTATAGTGACCGTTATCTCACCACCCTCCACCTAAAGGATTTGCACGACTGGCTGGCAGGCACACCCTATGAGCACATCATCATCCTGGTGAACTCCGATCATTATGGCGGTGGAGGCATCCTCAACAGTTATAACCTCACCTCTACCCACCACTCGAAATATCGTCCGGTGGTGGTTCATGAGTTTGGCCACTCCTTCTGTGGACTGGGCGATGAGTATGCCTACGAGACCGAGGATATCCCCATGTATCCCGCAGAGGTAGAACCATGGGAGCCCAACCTCACCACCCTGAAGAATTTCGAAATAAAATGGAAGGATATGATGGATGCGAAGACACCTGTTCCCACCCCCCAGACACGTACATATATTAATAAGGTGGGCGTATACGAAGGTGCGGGCTATAGCCTTAAGGGTGTCTACCGTCCGATGCAAGACTGCCGTATGCGCACCAACGAATATCCAGAGTTCTGTCCGGTATGTAACAGGGCCCTCGAACGACTCATTAATTTCTACACCGAATAAACGTCTTTGTGAAGAATAAGTATCTCATCATCCTCTGTATCATAGGTGGTGTGCTCTTCTGTAACACCACCTATGCTCAACGCCCACAGAAAAGGAATACCTCTCCCGACGTAGAGCGCTTAGGGAGAGCCTTGGAGTATTTCACCAGTGGGAAGTATCATGAGTGCATGCTGATACTGAGTGATCTTGATGAACACTATGAACTGAACAGTCGTTTTCGTGCTTTCCTGGGTGTATGTTATTATCATGAGTGGGAATATGAGAAGGCATGCAGCTATCTCGACGAGGTACTTCCCTTATTAGAAGCCGTGGCTCCGCAAGAACGCAGCTTCTATTACTTCGCCAACGGTGAGAGTCATTTTAATCTCCAACAATATAAAGAAGCCATTCCCCAGTATCAGGAACAACTCAAACTATGTCATAATGATGAGAAGGGGGATGCCTATTACCGGTTGGGATTCTGCTATATGTTCCTCAACGAATGGACTTTGGCCCTCAACAACTTTGAACTGTCTCTCTCATCATATAAACAGTATCTCAATAATGAGGAACATAAAGCCCGCATCTCGCAGATAGAAAAGATGATAAAAGGGTGTAAAAAAAGGGTTAAAAATACCACTGTTGACGTTAACAGCAAACAGCCAAGAATAAATTAACTATTATTAAACATTCGTAATTCATTTATTTTCAGTGTGTTATAAAAAAGTTACAGAAAGGCATAAAAAAAATCCAAAAAAATAGTACGTCGTATCAAAAAAATAATTACCTTTGCATCGTTTTAATAAACAAATGATTGTTTTACAGATTTAAAAAGCAAAGAAAATGAAGAAATTGGTTTTAATGTTCGTA
>CADBSW010000105.1 GCA_902797505.1 uncultured Prevotellaceae bacterium
GAAAGAGGAAGGGCCTGATCATCCTTACGCAGTTCAAGGACAAGTCATTCGCTTTAGGACATAACAAGAAGTTCTATGATGAGGTTGTCAATGCGATGGAGCTGTCTGCTGCCAAGAAGAAACTCGGCTTCACAGGGAGTGTGAAGAAATACTTTTATGACCAGAGCCGTGGTCAGTTTGAGTTAGACTTCGATGTGGTTGGGCCGGTAACCCTGGATAACGACTATGCCTATTATGGAGCTCATGGAGGTGGCGATAAAGATGTCCGACCGGGTACCATGGTAGCACAAGCTTGCCGTAAGGCTGCGGAAGAACTTACCAACAGTGGATTGGACCTTAAAGCCTATGACTGGGATAATAATGGTTATGTTGACCAGGTGTTTATCCTTTATGCCGGTAAGGGAGAGGCTTCCGGTGGTGATGAGAATACGATATGGCCACATGAGTATAATCTGGAGGCTTCTGATTTTGGGAAAGCACTGCGCATTAATGATGACTTATCGTTTAATACGTATGCTTGCGGTTGCGAGATTTTTTGGGATCAGATAGGTCGTGATATCACCAGTGGTATAGGTACAATCTGTCATGAATTCTCCCATTGTCTTGGTCTGCCGGATATGTATGATACTAATGGCAGCAACTTTGGTATGAGCTATTGGGACATCATGGATCAAGGCAGTTATGCCGGAAATCAGTTTACCCCCCCCTCATATACCAGTTTTGAGCTGGCATATGCGGGCTGGCTTGATCCGATAGAATTGAAAGAACCGACATCTGTTAGGGGTATGCGCCCGATAGGTGATGGCGGTCAGACATTCGTTATCTATAATGATGCTAATCCCAATGAGTATTACCTGTTGGAGAATAGGCAGAAGGTGGGATGGGATGCCGCTATGTTTGGTGAAGGACTGTTAGTGCTCCATGTGGACTACGATGCAGACATCTGGCAATGGAACCGTGTCAACAACACCTCAGCGCCATATTATAACAGTGACGGTAATCTTGTGACTAATGATCATCAGCGTTGTACTATCATAGCAGCTGATAATGATTGGTCTGCTGTTTCTGAGAGTGGCTATATTAATGCTACTTCATTAGCTGGAGACCCTTATCCTTACAATGGAAATAATCAACTCACCAATACCTCTACTCCAAATGCCTCTGTGTATAATGCAAATACCGATGGCAGCAAGCTGATGAATAAGTCCATCACGAACATTGTCCGGAATGCCGATGGAACAATTGATTTCGATTTCATGGGGGGCAGTGATACCAATATAATTACAGGTATTAAGGCGATACGCACAATGAATATTGAGTGTGATAAACGTATCTACGACCTCCACGGACGCTATGTAGGTACCGATTTGAATACCTTACCGAAGGGTGTGTATATTATCGGAGGAAAGAAAATAGTAAGATAACGTTTTAAGATTTTCTTTATAAGCTATGGAGGACATGTCAATCGATGGACATGTCCTCTTTTTCTGTGTTAAACCGCACATGTCGCAATCCCTGTTCTACCCTTGAGGGTATGTATGGAATCCTATTCCATAGAATAGTTACAAATGAGCAAGCCGTCCGTCTATTGATTGTTATGAAGAAGATTAAAGTATTATTATTGTTATTGGTGTTGGCAATCTCAGAGGTTGTCAGTGCCCAGAGTTATCAGGTAGGAGTATGCGACTGGATGATCCTGAAGCGCCAGAAGCTCGGTGAGTTTAAGTGGGCTCGTGATATCGGTGCCGACGGCGTAGAGCTCGATATGGGTGGCCTGGGTAAACGGGCAGCCTTCGATAATCAGTTACGCGACGATAAGGTAGCCGCACAGTTCAAGCACGTGGCCGACTCTTCTAATCTGAAGATCGGATCTGTGGCGATGAGTGGTTTCTATGGACAGAACTTCAGTACAAAGGAAACCTACAAGGAATTGTTGACCGACTGCTTCGACACCATGGATAAGATGGGTGGTGTGAAGGTATGCTTCCTGCCGTTGGGCGGTTGTGGCAAAGACTGGGCTACTACTCCCGCCGTGCGTAAGGAGGTTGTGAAACGTCTGCGCGAGGTAGGTGAGATGGCTAAGAAACGTGGTAAGGTGATTGGTATCGACACCCCGTTTGATGCCAAGGGTAACCTCAAGTTCTTGAAAGAGATCAAGAGCGACGGTATTAAGATCTTCTACAAGTGGCAGACGGCTATTGAGAACGGTGTGGATATCTGTGAGGATATGAAGAAGCTCGGTGCGAAGAATATCTGTGCGATCCATTCCAGCAATACCGACGGTGTCTGTCTGCGCGACGATAAGGCACTCGACGTACCGGCTATCAAGGCAACCTTGGATAAGATGGGTTGGAGAGGATGGCTCTTCATCGAGCGTAGCCGTAATGCTAACGAACCGCGCAACGTGCTGGCTAACTTCAGTAACAATGCCAACTATCTGAAGAGTATCTTCAACAGTCTGCCAGAACCAGAGGTGGCTTTGAAATCAGAGGGTCGCAATCCGGAATATGTCAATACGATTCTCGGCCGTTCACAGAAGGTGATCGATGCCTTGGGACAGTCGTATACCCCGAAGGGCGCCAATATCCGTAATATCGTTGCCAATAAGTATTTCGAATTGAACGACATCTATGAGGAGCGCGACGAACTCAAGAAGACCAACAAGCAGTTGGCTGAGGCTCAGTGCGACCAGAAACTGTATCGTAGTCATTTCGCATTCGACTCCAACCTCAGCAAGTATCTCAAGCCTTATCAGGTGGAGATCGTGAAGGACGTGATGACCTATAATGTGGTGAAGGTGACCTATGATGCCCAGTGTGATATGATCCCCACACTGACGGAAGAGGAGAAAGCACAGATCATGACCTGGCTCAAGGAAGCCCGTGAGTATGCCGTTGATGCGGAGAGCAGCAAGAAGAAGCACGAGGTGTTCGGCAAATACAAGGGTCGTATCAACAACTATCTCTCTAAGCGTGGCTATAACCTGACCAAGGAGCGTGAGGAGTGGGGCAAGCGTGTGAAAGCACGTGGCGGAACGCTGTGATAGTTAATAGTTAAAAGTTAATAGTTAATAGATAGCCCCGCCATAAAAAAGAAAACATTAATAGTCTATTTGAATATGAGAAGAAATCAGTGGATACTTATCGGTATGCTGGCCTGTCTGCCCTTTACGGTCAGTGCCCAGCAGAACGGACTCACCGATACACGTAACAGTAAGTTTGCCGTAATGACGGACACCCCGATCGACGCCGTACGTTGGACTGGCGGTTTCTGGGGCGAGCGTTTCAATGTCTTCGCAGGAACCTCTGTGAAGAACATGTGGAAGACATGGCAGACAGAAGAAGGAAAAGGATTTAATAACTTCCTGGTGGCTTCCGGTGAGATCAGGGGCAAGCACCATGGTCCTCCCTTCCACGACGGTGATATGTACAAGTGGTTGGAGAGTGTGGCTGCTGTCTATGCCATCAACAAAGACCCGGAGTTGGATGCGATTATGGACCGTTTCATCGGCTGTGTCGTGAAGTCACAGCGAGCAGACGGTTATATCCATACGCCGGTGATCATTGAAGAACTGAACAAGAAACTGGCAGCTCAAGAAGAGGGTGCCGACAATACCGTGGTGGGTACAGCGGTAGGTACAGGCAAGGACGGTGCCTTCGGTAACCGTCTGAACTTCGAGACCTACAACCTCGGTCATCTTATCACGGCCGGTATCGTGCATAAGCGTGCTACAGGTAAGACGACACTATTCAATGCAGCCATCAAGGCGGCAGACTTCCTGTATAATTTCTGTATGACCGCTCCGGAGGAGTTGGCAGGCAATGCTATCTGTCCCTCTCACTATATGGCCATCGCAGAGATCTACCGTGAGACGGGTGACCCGAAATACTTAGAACTCTCAAAGAAGTTCATCGATATCCGTGGTATGGTGAAGGAAGGTACTGATGATAACCAAGACCGTATCCCATTCCGCGACCAGTACAACGCCATGGGACATGCCGTACGTGCCAACTATCTGTATGCCGGTGTGGCCGACCTGTATCTGGAGTCGGGCGAGGAACAGTTGATGAAAAACCTCACCTCTATCTGGAATGATATCGTTACCCGTAAGATGTATATCAACGGTGCCTGCGGTGCCCTGTATGATGGCACATCACCCGATGGAACCGACTATAAACCGGCGAACATCCAGAAGGTACACCAGAGTTACGGTCGTCCTTATCAGTTGCCACAGTCGACAGCCCACAACGAGACCTGTGCCAATATCGGTAATATGCTCTTCAACTGGCGTATGCTCGAGGCAACGGGCGACAGTAAATATGCGGATATCGTGGAGAACTGTTTCTTCAACAGCATCCTCTGTGGTATCTCCCTCGACGGTAAGCGCTATTTCTATACCAACCCGTTGCGTATGAGCGACGAACTGCCGTATACCCTGCGCTGGCCGAAAGAGAGAAAAGAGTATATCAGTTGTTTCTGCTGTCCGCCGAATACCCTGCGTACCCTCTGTGAGACACAAGACTATGCCTATTCTATGGGCCGTCAGGAGGTCTATGTGAACCTTTACGGAGAGAACCAGATGAAGGTGATGCTCGACAAGAAGAACCAGCTCGTTGTGGCGCAGCACACCGATTATCCGTGGGATGGTCGTGTGATCCTCGAGATACAGCAGGTGAAGAAGAACACTCCGATGACTTTCAAACTGCGTATCCCGTCATGGTGCGAGGTGTATGGCCTGTCGGTTAATGACAAGAAGTACGAGGCCAAGGTGGAAAACGGCTATGCTGTCGTGACTGGTAACTGGAAGAAGGGCGACTTCATCGCACTCGATATGCCGATGCAAGCTAAGCTTGTTGAGGCGAATCCCTTGGTGGAGGAAGCCCGCGGACAGGTGGCTGTACAGCGAGGACCGATCATCTATTGTATAGAGAGTCAGGATCTGAATGGCCAGAACATCGACAATATCGCCCTGCCCATTAATGCCCAGTTTACTCCGAAGGAGGTAACGATCGAGGGCAGTAGGATGATGGCTTTGGAGACGCAGGCTTACGTGCGTGATGCCAAGACCTGGGAGAACCAGTTGTATCGTACGGTGGATACGACTAAGCGCACGGCTACGATCCGTCTGATCCCGTATTACGCTTGGGGTAACCGTGGTAAGAGTGAGATGAGTGTATGGATACCGGTAGCTTTATAATATGAAATATCTGCGTACTATAATGATGACTGCGATGATTGGGGTGACCTTATCATCGCAGTCTGCTGATTACAGGGTGTCTCCCGGTGCCTTCACCATCGAGAAGGCTCTGCAGGAGATTCGTATGGACCGTCTGCATAAGGGTGTTACTGATGCTACGCTTCATCTGCAGGCAGGCACCTATCGCCTGACACAACCGGTCATCATCCGTCCGGAGGATAACGGCACGCGCCTGGTTGCCGATGGTGAGGTGATCATCAGTGGGGGCGTAAGGATAACTGGTTGGAAACGACAAGGCAACTGTTATGTGGCGGATGTGCCAGTGTTCAACGGTCGTCCTTTGGAGTTCCGACAGTTGTGGGTCAACGGTCGTAAGGCTGTCCGTGCCCGTGATGTCTCCGACTTAGAACAGATGAATAAGATCCTTGCGGTAGATAAGGTGAACGAGACCATTACCGTTCCTTATAAGGCGGTAAAATTGTTGTTGGGAAAGAAGCAGCAGGTGGAGTATACCTATCCGCAACCGGAGATGGGCTTGCACGAGATGTGGTGCTTAGCCAATCTGCGCATCAAGGCGATACGGCGACAGGGTGAAACGGCTGTCATCTCTTTCCAACAACCCGAGAGTCACATCCACTTCATGCACCCGTGGCCGTCGCCGATGATTACGAAGAACGGGCGTAACTCTCCTTTCTATCTCACCAACGACAAAGCATTCTTAGATCATGCGGGGGAGTGGTTCCTTGATGTCGTCAACCGTAAGGTGTACTATATCCCCCTGGCAGACGAGAACATGACTGATGCGGAGGTGGTAGCTCCGGCCTTAGAGACGTTGCTGCAGGTGGAGGGAACCCCTGTGATGCCTGTAGAGAACGTTTCTTTCGAGGGAATAACCTTCCGTCACAGTACATGGATGCGCCCCTCGTATAGCGGTCATGCCCCCTTGCAGGCCGGACAGTATATGATAGAGGCTTACCGACTGACCCCGAAGCTTGACCGTAAGAACGGTGATCATAAGTTGGATAACCAGGGATGGGTGGGTCGCCCGGCTGCTGCCGTAGCTGTCAATGCGGCTACGGATGTGTGTTTCCGTCGTTGTCGTTTTGAGCATCTCGCAGCCACAGGGTTAGACTATCATCAGTATACCAAGGGCGGCATCATTGATCACTGTGTGTTTGAGGATATCGGCGGCAGTGGTATCAGCGCCGGCAGCTTCGGTCCGGAGGGCTTCGAGGCACATATCTCTTACACACCGACAGATCTGAATGAGCTGTGTTCCGACCTGCAGATCTCTGACAACGTGATTCATGATGTGGCGAATGAAGACTGGGGATGTATCGGCATAGCGGCCGGTTATGTGCGTGGCATCCGTATCCTGCATAACGAGATCTCTGACGTTTCGTATACAGGCATCAGTATGGGATGGGGATGGAACCAGCAGGTCAACGGCATGAAGAACAACCTCGTGAAAGGTAATCTCATCCACCACTATGCCCGACACATGTACGACACGGCAGGTATCTATACGCTCAGTTGTCAGCCGCATACCTTCGTTGAGGAGAACGTGGTGAGGGATATCTATCATCCCGGATACGCCCATGATCCCAACCATTGGTTCTATCTCTATACCGATGAGGGCTCCTCGTATATCACCGTGCGCAACAACTGGACACCGGCAGAGAAATTCCTCAAGAATGCCAATGGCCCGGGCAACACCTGGGAGAACAACGGTCCGATGGTTGCCGACAGTATCAAGAGTAGGGCAGGGGTGAGAAAGTAAGGATCATTTCCGAGGATCAAAACAGAACCTCAATTAATCCTTCCAGCTCCATCTGATCTCAAAATAAGAATTGGTACACAAATTTGTGGATCACAAGTTTGTGTACCTCAAAGAAAAAACATATCTTTGCGAAAGAATATCCGTTCATCATGATATGTCATCCCGATGTCAGTAATGGCGGATATGCTATATGACATATCCGCCGGAGCGGGAATTGGCATTGGTCATCAAAAGGCAAGCCCAAATAAAGCGATGTTTCACTTAGATCTACCAAATACCTTTGTCCCAAATTCCTTTTCAAATCCTTCTATTCAGGTTAAGAATTCATTATATAAATTAACGCAACAGAATAAATAATGATTTTTTGTGAAGAAATAAATACTCAATTATTAATTATTAATTCCTTTATCAGGAAATTTAATGAAGCAACTATCATCAATAATGAGAACTACATTATTGATGATATGAGTTGGGAAAGATGGCTTAAAGTTAATTATGTAAAAAACAATAGAATTCCATTTAGTATTGTTTTTTCACCTTATGAATTTAAAATAGAAATCGACCAAGCCTATGAAATAATTGACATAGATTTCTCGGATTTTATTAAAAACAAAAAAGAAATTCAAAAAATTTTAGATGATTTGTATTCCTGTTTTATAATCATAAAAAAATATGGCAATTTTATAACAGTTATCAAATTTATTGACAATAACAATCAAAGTGTTAGAAAGATTAAGTTTTTTAAATTTCCTTCAAAATTAAGATTCGTATTATTGGAAACAAAATATCCTCCTATAAGACATTTTTAAATAATAACATATGATTATAAACATTGCCACAGAGTTTCCATATTATTTCAAATCAAAAGACGATGATGTTATATCTCTAGAAAAAGAGATGAAAACTTATTTTACAAACAAGAAATATACCGAACATGTTGAAACTTTTTTGATTGGGATTGTATGTGATGGTTTTATGAGAGCACGGAAGCGCCCTCGATATTATGATGACGTTTATTTGAACGATCCTTTTATTCGTGGTGAGAAATATCATATCTGCAGAACTTTTGAGATGGATATAGAACTCGACTACAACCATTTCTTCGCTTCCGATCGTCAAGGAGGCTACAATATCATTGCACGAACACTATTGAAAGCATTAGATGAGATGAAATATCCTCTGAGAATCAGGAAAGAGTTTGACAAAGATCGTTTCAATCGTGACATGCGCGACTTTTTTGTCAATGTGATGCACTGCAATCTGGAAGATGAGGAAATGCCTGAACTGACAAAGGAAGAACTTAATAAATTAGAAAAACAATCACATCAATTAGACTTCCTAAATAAGCTGGATGGGGCTGGACTGGAGAAATTTGCAAGGAATGCCCTTGAAGGACTGATGAATTATCCAAAAGAAAAGGTAGAAGGAATGGGGCAGTTGGAAAAGTTGAAAACTATGGTTGACAGTGTATTGAAGGACAGTTCTGAGTCACTTGAGGACGGTTCTGAAAAAGATCAAATGGGGACGGAGCTGAAATGATCCGTTCCTTTGGATATACATAGAAGTTATTCAATTCACGGCAAATGATGACCAAAAATAATCGTGATTCTCTTTGCAGGATGAAAAAGAATCCCTATATTTGCCAGTGGTATACAAACGATTAAGTAATCGCTAAAAGTCAAGTCAACAACAATATAACTATAAAGAAAGGAGGAGAATATGAAGTTATTGAGGATGATAAAACGGATCATTTCAGAACCGTCCCCGGTTGATCTTCTTGAGCAAAACGCTTGGCAATCCTCCTGGAATGTGTGACGTTCAGCACGTTTTCTCACGCTATGACAGGACGAACTTAGAGGAACTTATCCTTCTGCC
>CADBSW010000106.1 GCA_902797505.1 uncultured Prevotellaceae bacterium
ATTTAAGCTCTCCCCTGCTTTGATCTATGCTCCTCGTAAGTCTTTATAACCAACTATTCTTTTTCTTGTTGGATCAACTCTTAAGTTACCTAATGAGTCTGTCCAAAAGAATTCTTGAATACGCACACGTCCACCCATTCCACTATGGATTATAGTGTATCTCCTATCAGGAAGTAAATTGATTATCTGCGTTTCTATATAACCAGAACTATCAAATTTTTCAATCTTTAATCCTGTAGATTGACCCTGTAATCTGATTGTATCAAACTCTTTCGTATCATATGGATTTTCCTTAATAATAAAGAAAGAGGGTCCCTCATCAGTATGCGAACTATCAGATTCAATTTCTAAAGCTAGTAAATTATGTACTACTATAATCTGCTGTTTCTCGTCAAGTTTGAATGAATGATCTGTTGTGCACGCCATGAGAAAAAACATTATCATCATACAAACAAAAATACTAATTAAATATTTCATTTTCCCGGTCTTTTATAAGAGTTTCCACCATTTATTTACCCGTTCCGGCGGATATGCCATCCGCCGAAGATGAATATCAGGATATATTATCCGCAAAAAAATCTTAGATCAACCGGGGGCGGTTCTGAAATGATCCGTTTCACTTTTCTGTTGTCTCCGTTGTTTATCATCGGCTCCATTTGTTCTCGGCAAAGATATATCATTTTCTCGATACTTCCAAATGACCGTGTATTATTTCCTTCCGAAGTCGGCAGGTATCTCGCCCCACTTGGCTGTTTCCCACTTGATGATGGGGTTGCGGAAGTTGTGGGTGTTGAGCCATTGTTCTGCGCGGCTGATAATCTCGTAAAGTTTCTCTGTCTCTGGTGTGCGTTCCAGTTTTGTCTTGCATTTGTGTTTGTTCACCCACAGGATGGCGTTGTAGGAATCGCTGTAGATGGTCTTGTCGTAAAGTCCTTGTTGCCAACAAAGAGCAAGGGCATGAACAATAGCGAGGAACTCCCCGATATTGTTCGTGCCCTTAAGTGGACCGAAGTGAAACACTCGTGCCCCTGTGGCTAAGTCGATTGCCTGATACTCCATCGGACCGGGATTGCCAGAGCAACCGGCATCCACTGCCCAGGCATCTGCCGTCACCTCCATAGGTAATGGAAGTACCGTGTCGTGACGGTAGTCAGGAGGGTTGAGTAGTTCAGAGTTCATAATTCACAGTTCATAGTTTATGGTTACGTCTCGCTCTTAATGTTGCCACCGCCTGTCGGCGACGTTACAACGAGCGAGCCATGACCGATGGTTCATAGTTCATAGTGAAAGATGCATGGGGGTAATCATAACTATGCACTATACACTATGAACTATGCACTAATTTACATTCTTTCAGGTACTTCGATGCCTAACAAAGCCATGCCTTGCTTGATGATCTTCGCTACGTTCTTGGCGATTACCAGACGGGTGATCTTCGTCTGCTCATCCTCTGCATTCAGCACACTGAAGTCGTGATACCACTGGTTGAACTCCTTGGTCAGCTCATAGCAGTAGTTGGCGATGCCACTGGGTGAGTAGTCTTTGCCAGCCTGCTCTACGGCCACGCCATAGGCATTCATCTTCTGTATCAGATCGATCTCTTTGGCGTTCAGCACAGCGGTGTTGGCATCCAGTTGCTCGGGTATGGTGATACCCTGGTCGGCTGCCTTACGCATGATACTCTTGATGCGGGCATGGGTATATTGGATGAATGGTCCGGTATTGCCGTTGAAGTCGATACTCTCCTCTGGATTGAACAGCATGTTCTTTCGGGCATCTACCTTCAGGATGAAGTACTTCAGGGCACCCATACCTACGATGCGGGCTATCTCTTGCTTCTCCTCTTCGGTAAGGTCGGCGTTCTTGCCTGCCTCATCGGCGGTCTTACGGGCATCGGCTATCATCAGGGCTATCAGGTCGTCGGCATCAACGACAGTACCCTCACGACTCTTCATCTTTCCGTTCGGCAGTTCTACCATGCCGTAAGAGAAGTGTACCAGTTCTTTACCCCACTTGAATCCCAGACGGTCGAGCAGGATAGAGAGCACCTGGAAGTGATAGTTCTGCTCATTACCCACCACGTAGATCATCTTATCAATGGGATAGTCGTTGAAACGCATCTCTGCCGTTCCGATATCTTGAGTCATATAGACGCTGGTGCCGTCGGAGCGCAGCAACAGTTTCTGGTCGAGACCTTCATTGGTGAGGTCAGCCCATACAGAGTTGTCGTCATGACGCTCGAAGAGTCCTTTGGCGAGTCCTTCCTCTACCTTAGCCTTTCCGCGCAGATAAGTCTCACTCTCATAGTAGATCTTGTCGAAGCCAACACCTAAGGCCTTGTATGTCTCGTCGAAACCGGCATATACCCAGTCGTTCATCTTCTTCCACAAGGCTCTTACCTCAGGATCGTTCTGCTCCCATTTCACCAGCATCTCATGAGCCTCTTTGATCAGTGGGGCCTCGTCTTTGGCTTTCTTCTCGGCAGCCTCTTCGTCAAGCCCCTCAGCGATATACTGGGCTTGCAACTGTTTTACCTCCTCACGGTAGTGCTTGTCAAAGGCTACGTAGAAATCACCAATCAGATGATCGCCTTTCTTGCCGGCTGTCTCTGGTGTGATGCCGTTGCCCCATTTCAGCCAAGCCAACATGGATTTGCAGATGTGGATACCACGGTCGTTCACGATATTGGTCTTCACCACCTTGTTTCCGTTAGCTGCCATGATCTGAGCGAGGCTCCATCCCAGCAGGTTGTTACGTACATGTCCTAAATGTAGAGGTTTGTTGGTGTTAGGAGATGAATATTCAATCATCACCAACGGCGACTGCTCATTGGCTGTCTTCTCACCGAAGTGGTCGTGCGTGTGGATATCGTTGAGCAGAGCCACCCATGCGGCGGGTGCGATAACGAGATTGAGGAAGCCCTTCACTACGTTGTAGTCGGCGATGATGCCGCAATGCTCTTTCATCCAGGCACCAATCTCCTGCGCGGTATCCTCAGGTTTTTTCCTGGAGATCTTCAGGAAGGGGAATACTACCAATGTGAGGTTACCCTCAAAACCACTCTTCGTCTTCTGCAACTGCACCATCTGCTCATTGACAGTCTGACTGTACAGTGCCTCAACCGCCTCAATAACGGCTTTCGTCAGTTCTAATTCTATATTCATCTTTTTCCTTATGTTCTTTTCGGTTGCAAAGTTACAAAAAAACTGAGTAAGCGAGAAGAAAAGAAGCTTGTTTCTTTTCTCGAGCGAGAAGTTTTTATCCAATAAGTGAGTGAAAAGTCCAATCACTCATCCTCATCATGTTCATCCAACCGGTTGCTCCACAGGTATTTGTTTGTCTCTCTGACGATGACACCACTTAGGAACAGCAGTGAGAGCAGGTTAGGAATGGCCATGAGGGCATTCATACAGTCGGCGATATTCCACACGATATCCAGACTGACGACACTGCCGATGAACAGGGCGATGATATACAGCACACGATAGTAAGAATGCTTTGCTCCCAAATACTCTGCCGCGCGCTCACCGTAGTAGCTCCAGCCGAGGATGGTGGAGAAGGCAAAGGTGAGTAAACCGATGGTCAACAGAGGAGCACCGATATAAGGAATCTTACTGAATGCCATCTTGGTGAGTACTGCTCCATTGCTGTAGTCGATATCCGGGAAGGCGAGGATACTGCTCACGATGACAATACCGGTGAGTGCGCAGATTACCACGGTATCCCAGAAAGTGCCTGACGCAGATACTAATGCTTGGCGAACGGGGTTACGTGTCTGTGCTGCCGCTGCCACGATAGGTGCCGATCCCATACCCGACTCGTTGGAGAACAGTCCTCGGGCAATACCGAAACGAGCGGCCATCATCACCGTAGTACCTATAAAACCACCACCTGCTGCCTCTGGTGTGAAGGCTGCCTCACAGATCAGACAGATGGCTGGCCATACATAATGACTGTTCATGAACAGGATGATGATACATCCTACTACATAGAAGATGGCCATGAAGGGCACGAGCATGGTACATACCCGGGCGATACTCTTCACACCGCCGATGATCACGGCCCCCGCCAACAGACAGAGTACTGCACCGGTGATATAAGGGGAAATGCCGTAGGTCTCGTTTGTCAGGGTGGCTATGGCATTGGCCTGTACGGTGTTGCCGATACCAAAGGCGGCAATGGCGGTGAACAAAGCAAACAATACAGCCATCCATTTCCAACCAAGTCCGCGCTCCAATGCATACATCGGACCACCCAGCATACTGCCGTCCTCTCGTTTCACACGGTATTTGATAGCTAACAATCCCTCTGCGTATTTTGTGGAGATGCCGAAGACACCTGTCAACCAGCACCACAATACAGCACCCGGACCGCCCAGGGCCACGGCCGTAGCCACACCAATGATATTTCCCGTTCCGATGGTGGCGGCCAATGCGGTGGCTAAAGCACCAAACTGACTCACATCTCCCTTAGCCCCTTCGTCACGCTTGACAGACAGTTTGATGGCTGTAAGAATTTTTCGTTGTGGAAAACGCAGACGTACTGTTAGGAAAAGGTGTGTTCCCAAGAGGAGGATAATCATGGGCCACCCCCATAGAAAATTACTGATATCGGAGAATATCTGGTTCATATCGTATTGTCAAAAAGAATACTATTGTATTAATTACGGGAACAAAGATACGATTAAGTGAGTAAAAAGCCAAATTTATTTGAGCTTTTTCGAACGTGAGTGTCTTCAACAAAGTTAAAGATACGATTAAATGCGTTCAAAACAAATGTATTTATTTTTTGCCGAATGCTTACTAAAAAAGCAGGAGGGAAAACATGTAATGGGAGAGGACCGCTTCAGAAAGACATATAAAAAAGGTGAAACGAGACTCTCGTCTGATTTCACCCCAAAAGTATAATTATATTATGAAACGATGATAAATCAATTCTATTTATTAACCATTGTGTCCAGCCAATAATTGTATTATCGCTTGCAAAGTTAAATAAAAAAATTAAACATGCAAATATTTTCGAAGAAAAATTTATCAAAAATAAGGAAATTGATATATTTTTATCAAAATAATCAATAAAATGAAAGTGAAAATAAACGAAAGACTAATATTTTACTCATTGATATGAGTGATGTAATGATATAGCCGTCGGTAGAAAGGATGCTGCGTAAGGGTATGGGTGTCACCGAGAATAATCAGTTTCATGCGTGCCCTTGTCATCGCCACGTTCATGCGTCGAAGGTCGCGCAGGAATCCGATTTGTCCCTCTTCGTTGGAGCGCACCATCGAGATGATGATGATGTCACGCTCTTGTCCTTGAAAACCGTCAACGGTATTGACGCTGATGAGATGACGATAGGGTTTGAAGAACTCCTTTTTCTTGACCAGTTGACGAATATACTGCACTTGTGCGCGGTAGGGGGAGATGATGCCCACATCGATGCGCTCCTCGAGAATGCGCTCTTTGCCGATCTTTTCGAAGTAGTTCTGTAGGGCGATGACGGTTATCTTTGCCTCTGTCTTGTTGATGCGTCCGAAGGTGGCACCCACAAATTCCTCTCGGATGGAGAGGGTGGTGTTGTTGCCTAACAGTTGTTCGGGATCCAGCCATACGATAGGTGTGTCGAGATCGAGAATCCCGCGGTATTTCACTTCAGGTGCACACTCTACCTGTCCGTGGTAGAAATAGTCGCTGGAGAAACGCATGATATCCTCGTTCATGCGATACTGTACCTTTAATAGAGATACGGCCTCAGGATGGTTCTCCACGATGCGCTCCATGAGTGTCTTGTCGAGTCCGCCCTTCATGGCTGCCAAACTCATGATGGTGGGCGGCAACTGACAGTGGTCGCCGGCAAAAATCACACGTGTAGCCTTCCTTATCGGAATCCAGCAGGCAGCCTCTAATGCCTGGGCTGCCTCATCGATAAAGAGGGTGCCGAATTTCATGCCCTGCAGCAGTCGGTTAGCACTGCCCACAAGTGTGCAGGCAATCACACGGGCCTCACCGAAGAGTTCTGCGTTGATACGTATCTCTATCTCGGTGGCGCGTGCTTTCAGTCGCTCAATCTTCTGGTGGTATTTGTCATCTCCACGCTTACGATGGTCTCTCACCTCACGGATGGCTTTGCGGATAGCCCATAGAGAGGGGTAGTCGGGATGTGACTCAAAGCGCCGCTCATAGGTGAACGACAACATCTTGTCGTTTACACGACTCGGGTTACCGATACGCAACACGTTGACACCGCGGTCAACCAGCTTCTCTGAAATCCAGTCAACGGCCATGTTGCTCTGTGCGCATACCAATACTTGGTTCTCGCGCATCAGTGTCTCGTAGATAGCTTCTACAAGGGTGGTGGTCTTACCCGTGCCCGGAGGACCGTGCACGATCATCACATCCTTTGCCGTCAGTACGTTGTTGACCGCTTCTTCTTGTGTTTTGTTTAAATAGGGAAACGTCATCGGACGGAAGGAGAACCGCTCAGGTTGCCTACGACTATAGAAGAGATCTCGCAGATAGCCCAACCGGTTACCTTTGGCATGAATCACCCGGTCGAGGGCATCGAACATCGTCTTATAACTGGTCTCATCGAAAAACAGTTGGATGCCTAAATCGGCGGTATTCTGAAGATCGGTCACTCGGATATTGTCGGGTAGGGCAATCACCATGCGGTCGCCATCTACATACGACACGCTGTAGCTGCCATTCCTTACTCCGAAAGAAGGATAAGATAATTGTCCGTTATTGTTGGTAAAGAAGATAACGGGCTTTCCATATTCGAAATTATGCTCGATATCATCATCCTGCAGCCGGTGCACCTCGATGCACAGTTGGTTCAGACTGTTGTAATAGCTTCTCCCTATGCGCAGGGGCCACCAGGCATCTCCACGCTTGATCTTCCGTTCTAAGCCCAAAGACTCTGTCTGCAACCGAAATGTTTCTTTCTCGGTGGCATACTCTAATTCCAGCAACAGTCGCTGTTGAATTAAGTGTTGTATAGGAGATGTGTTGGACAATGGTTATTTGATAATTTTATAGATGTCATCAATCGTTCCACTGAATGCCCCATGGTGCTCCAACTTAATGGTGCACATGGCGGCGGCAAAGCGCCCTGCCTCTTCGTAGTCGGCTCCTAAGGCACGGGTGTACAGATAACCGGCGGAATAGGTGTCGCCGCAACCCGTGGCATCCACCACCTCTTTGGGCTGGTAGGCTGGTATCTCGTAGAACTTATCACCAGCATAGATCAGTGAGCCATAGCTTCCCAAGGTGATAATCACCTCGCGTACACCCCATGATGCCAGTCGCTTGGCAGCCTCACGAGGATCCTTTAAACCAGATACTACCTCCATCTCATGCTCATTGACCTTCAGGATCTCCGTGCACTTGAGGATACGCAGCTTGTCTTTCCAATCAACGGGATAGACCACTTTATTACGTACCTCACGCAGATATCCCTGTACATCGATAGACACCTTGCCCTTATTAGCCAGATATTCCACTACCTCGTTGGGGAAATCGTCGCTTAACAACGTACCCAGATGGAACACCTTCGCATCCACGTCCTTCACCTTCTCAAGGGTAAAGGGCTCTGCCTTATCCAGCACGCGCTGGGTGCGGTTGTTCATGTCCTCACCATATTTATTCTCGAAGATCACGGTGTGACTGCTGATATGGTTGATGGCATCGATGCCTCTCTTCTGCATTCTGTTCACAGCGCACGCATCTTCCTCTGATACGGAGGTGACCAACTGGAAGGAAACCTTCTGCGGCAGTTGGTTGATGGCGTATGCGAAATAGAATGATGTACCACCGTTCATGTAGGTAGTCTTCTTCGGCGTGATGATCTTATCCAAAGTGATATGACCGATACAACAGATATCTTTCATTTTAAGTAGTATATTCTATTATTTTGGATGCAAAGGTAATGTTATTTTACTATTGTGCCAAATTTCATGCCGAAAACTACTAATTATTAATTATTAATTATTGTAACTTTGGCTTCGCCGAAGTTACTAGCATTCGGAAAAGCCAAAAACCATTTGACAAAGTCAAATGTACATTTAGTCGCAACATTATAAAGCAAATCTGTCGATTCCTTTATTCTTTTGCTCCTAAATTTATCTATGATGTTTTTGGCTTTTCACTCATTTATCCGTAACTTTGCAGCCGATATGGCAAACAAACAAATATTGTTAATCAACGACTTGGCCGGATATGGGAAGGTGGCTACCGCTGCCATGCTGCCTATCTTGTCGTATATGGGGTATCCTGTATATAACATGCCTACTGCCCTGGTCAGCAATACGTTAGACTACGGGAAGTTTAATATCCTGGAGACCACTGATTATATAAAAGGTGTCTTCCCAGTGTGGAAAGAGTTGGGATTCCGCTTCGATGCGATAGCCACGGGATTTATCTGTTCTGCCCGACAGGCGCGGATGATTGCCGACTACTGCAGGGAGCAGGCTGCCTGTGGCACACAGATCTTCGTGGATCCTATCATGGGTGACGAAGGAAAACTGTACAATGGCGTCACGGAAGACCGTGTGGAATGTATGCGTGAGATGATTGCCGTGGCACATCTGATCTTTCCCAACTATACCGAGGCTGCCTATCTGACCAATTCTCCCTATAAGAAAGAGGGTGTCAGCTATGAGGAGGCAAAGGCATTGATAGATAAATTGCGTGCCATGGGTACTGCCTCAGCACTGATTACCAGTATTCTCATAGACGGGCAAACATCCGTTATCGGGTATAACCACCTGAAGGATGAGTATTTCCTCTTGCCATATACCGAGATTCCCGTACATTTCCCGGGAACCGGTGATATGTTCTCTGCCATCCTCATCGGGCATTTCCTCAAGGGCATGCCACTGAAGGAAAGCACCTCTGCCGCCATCGATGCGTTATACCGCTTGATAGATGCCAACAAGGATAATGTGGATAAGAACAGAGGGGTGCCGGTGGAGAACTTCTTGAATTTGTTATAAGGGTAAAGGTAAAAAGGTTGATATTTAAATAAGGATATAGATGGAGTGGATAAACAGTTTGTTTTTTACCCCTTCGGCCGTGCAGACCGTTGTGATCATCTCACTGATCTGCGCGTTAGGATTAGCCATGGGTAAGATCAAGATATGTGGTATCTCCCTTGGTATCGCTTTCGTTTTCTTCATTGGTATCCTGGCCGGACATCTTGGTGTGCGTGTGGATGCTGCCATGATGGACTATGCGCAGAATTTTGGACTGATCCTCTTTGTATATGTCTTGGGCCTCAGTGTGGGTCCGGGATTCTTCGGATCGTTAGCACACGAGGGTTTGGCATTGAATATGTGGAGTATCGTGGTGGTGGTCTTGGGCACCGTCTTCGCACTGTTGCTCTGTCCGTTGACAGGTATCACACTCCCAGATATGGCCGGTTTGTTGTGTGGTGCTACAACGAATACCCCCGCTTTGGGAGCCGCGCAGCAGACACTCTCTCAGTTGGGTATCCCCCATAGTGGCACTGCCTTAGGATGTGCGCTTACTTATCCGTTGGGCGTGGTGGGTGTGATCCTTGCCATCTTGGTTTTGAGAAAGCTGTTTGTTAAGGCAGAAGATTTGATCGTCAAGCATCAGAATACGGAGAAAGAGACTTACATTGCCCGTTTTGAGGTTGTCAATCCGGCTATCAGTGGCAAGACATTGGCACAGCTGGCATTGATGACCCGTCTGAAATTCGTTATCTCCCGTGTGTGGAGAGGTGATGAGGTGATCGTGCCGAAGTCGGTCACTCAGTTGCAGTTGCATGATCAACTGATGGTGGTGGCTACGCAGGATGAGGCTTCTGTCTTGGAGATGCTCTTTGGCAAACGGCTGGAAGAAGACTGGAATAAAGAAGAGGTTGACTGGAATTCACTTGATACGAAGGTAGAGAGTAGAGTTGTGGTTCTCTCTCGTCCGATGCTTAACGGCAAGACATTAGGTAGTCTGCAACTTCGTCATACCCATCGTGTGAATGTCAGTAGGGTGTCGCGTGGTGACCTTACGTTATTAGCTCTGCCTAATCTGCGTCTGCAATATGGCGACCGTCTGCATATCGTAGGTGAGCCCAAGGCTGTGGATGATGTGGAGGCGCTCTTCGGCAATAGTGTGGAGAGTCTTAACGAACCGAATCTTGCGGCTATTTTCATCGGTATTATCATGGGATTGGCATTAGGCGCTATCCCTATCCACTTGCCGGGAATGAGTATCCCTGTTAAATTAGGAATTGCCGGCGGCCCGATCATCGTGGGTATCCTTGTGGGTGCTTTCGGTCCGCGTTTCCACTTGATTACTTATACTACTCGCAGTGCCTCGTTGATGTTACGTAAGTTGGGCTTGTCATTATATCTGGCGTGTTTAGGACTTGATAGTGGTGTTCACTTCTTCGAGACGGTGATGAGGCCAGAAGGACTGGTATGGATAGGCGTGGGCTTCTTGCTGACCATCGTCCCTGTCTTGTTGGTGGGCTTCGTCTTACTGCGATTGAAACGCTATGACTATGGCACAATCTGTGGTATCCTTTGTGGATCAATGGCGAACCCTATGGCTTTGGCTTATGCTAATGATACGATCTCAGGAGACACCCCCAGTGTGAGTTATGCCACGGTCTATCCTCTCGGGATGTTCCTCCGAGTGATACTCATTCAGATTATGCTCATGTTCTTTATCTAAGTGTAAACACTACCCAACCATTTCTTATAGAAAAGTAGTTAACGTTAGCGTTAACGTTAACGTTTAAAACGTTGGGTCAGAAACGAAGGTCATGGATTCTTGCGTCTTGGGATGCGTGAATGTGATCTTCCATGCATGAAGGTAGAGACGGTCAGCGGTTTTGCCATACAGCGTGTCGCCCATAATCGGACACCCTAACCCTTCCTCGTGTGCACAGTGTATGCGCAACTGGTGGGTGCGCCCCGTCTGTGGATATAATGCCACCCGTGTCTTTCCGTCCTTCTCTTCCAGAATCTCTATATCCGTAACGGCCTCTTTTCCATATTCGTAATCTACCATCTGTCGTGGTCGATCCTCGATATTCGGACGGATAGGTAATGAGATACGTCGTTTTGCAGCAGGTTTGCCGTCAAGGATGGCGATATACACCTTCTTGATCAGGTGTTGCTCAAACTGCCGTTGCAATTCTTGATGTATCCATTTCGTCTTGGCAAGTACCATCAGTCCGGAGGTCTCCATGTCTAAACGATGGACGATCAGTGGGTTTACCTCATCATGTAGGTAATGACGGACAAATGTCTCTACCGACGGTCCTTGTATCTTTCCTGGCACACTGAGCATACCAGCAGGCTTGTCAACAACCAAGAGCGACTCATCCTCATAGATGATCTTTATTTCATCTGTTTCTCGGTGCTCCATGGGATTAGGCTCCACCTGCAGACCTTGCATCATGAAAGATAGAATAGGCAGGCACTTACTGCGGCAAGAAGGGTAGTGATGCAGATGATGGCGCACCTCTGCCTTGGGGGATTGTCCATACCAGAACTCCATCATACACAAGGGTTTCATATGATGTTGGTAGGCATATTGTAACAGTTTGGGAGCACAACAGTCGCCGGCACCTCCAGGAGGTAGCTCTCCCTTGTACGCATCAAAGATTTCTATTAAGTCCTTCTTCTCACCTTTGGCGTTGAGGAGGTGATACTGTGCGAACAACCACTGCTGCAACTGGTCAGACAATTCTTTTCGCTTTGCTTTCAGTGCCTCTATCTGTGCGGTAAATTGCTCATACCGCTCTCGTTTGTCTTTGATAAGATCCTCCTGACTTTTCTTCAGTCGACGGAGTTCCGCTTTCATAAACTGACTCTCCCGAATCAGTGCTGCCTGTTCTTCGGGTGAGGGATTGCGGTATAGTCGCAGTTCGTCACGGTTCATCTTCGCAGCCGCCATCTTCCTCTTATAGTCATCCACCAACTGTCGCATCTGTCGTTCACTCTGTTGGTAGTCTTTCTTGCTGGAAAGGTAGTTGGCCGACTTCTCTATCCCTTTGATCTGCTCATTGATCAAAGAAATCTCCTGTTCGTGTGTCTTGAAGTAACCGTCTTTCTGTTGGGCATCAAACACGGGGGGCACAAACCAATTCCAGTCGTTCCTGCCAGCCAATAGTCCGGAGTAGGCAGCGAGATAATAGTGTTCGTTTTTGTTGTTGACAGACATCTCAGGAGCCACCACCAAGATACCAAACATCTTTCCTGTCTGGGCGTCTTGGTGGATCTCCGGATGACTCTCAATATACTTCACCACCTCTTCCTTTGCTTGCAGGCATAGTGGATGAGGCTCATAGCAGAAAGGGAATGTAAACTGCTCTGGTGGTTGTATATCTGTATATAGTTTGTGAATCATATCTAACGTTAACGATAACGTTAACTCTTAATTCTACACTCTACACTCTTAATTCTACACTCTAAACTATTTCCCGTATCCGATGGGGTGGTTCAGCATGGGATAGTCACCCTCTTTCAGATTCAGTGCTTTCTTTACAGCCTCTTGATCCATCATCGCGCGGGCAACAGTCTTGAGTCCCATGGCAGCACATGCCAGGTAGATGTCCTGTGACACATAACCGGCATCCATCGCTCCATAACGCTCGTTATGACGCTGCTTGCTACTCTGTTCGCTGACTAACAATAATGTGACGGGAGCATCCATCACAAACATCTGACGGGCACACATACTCGGACGAAGGTCCTCGCTGCTCACCTTTGTCAGGTTGTTAGCCTTGGCATTATACAGATATACACCTTTCTCATTGCATACATATACCTTGATATCCTGCATGTTCACGGCAGTAGGGGTCACCAAACGACCACTCTTTGGATCGTTGATACCCACAGAAGCCCACAGGATGGTTGAGAGTTGTTTGTCGGAAATCTCTTTTCCCTTAAGATATTCACGTCCAGAGCGACGCTGCTGCATGGCATCAGCCACGGTCATCTTCAGCATTTTCATATCCGGTTGTGGCAACTGGATCGTCTCTTGTGCTACGGCGCATCCTCCCATCATGATGAGAGCGAAGGCTAATGAAAGTACTTTTTTCATAAAATCACATTTACTATAGATTACTCCAACTACAAAAGTAGATGTTTTTTTTTACATAACCTAAAAAGTGGCAAAAAAAATGGGTGCGCAAAGAGCGTACCCATTGATTGATTCTGTTATTAAGCAATCACTATCTTACAAGGTAAACTTATAACCGATGGTGAGTTGGAAAGCGAGGTTCTTGCTGTCAAGATAGTCATCATCCTTGAAGATCTTGGTCAATCCGAGGTTGTAACGTGCATCTAAGACAACACGACCGAAATCATAAGAGATGCCAACAGGAACAGAAAGATCGATGCTATTCACATCATCCATCTTGGCGCTTGCAGCATAACCTGAATAAGAGCCTTCCAGTTTGGATGACATCTTAAAGCCCGGTTGCAAACCAGCCTTCAGGGCCAAGCCTTTCCATACGTAAAAATTAGCGATGATAGGTACGTTGACATAGTCGAGCTTGCAGGTGAAATCTGCACCACCAATCTCAAACTCTGCACCCTGCTGTGAGTAGAACATACCTGCAGAGATACCCACCATGTTGGATACGTAATATTCGAGTTCTGCACCAGCAATGAATCCTACACGAGCCTTGGTGTCTTCAGTGTTGTTAAAGTCGGCTGCACTGATACCAACACGTGGCTGTAATGACAGTGTTCCCACCTCACGCTGAGCAAATGTGCTCAATGATGCCATCATGACGACGGCTACTAATAATAACTTCTTCATAGTCAATATTTTTAAAGTTAATATAATGTATTGTCTGAAATGACGCCCCAAAGATACAATAAAAATTGAAAAGTTGGTGCGACTAGTGCATTTTTTTTAGTTTTATACCTTCAAGCCTGCCTAAAGAGGCAACTGATAAGAGTTTTTTACCTCTCCTAATACGAAGGTGGAGTGGAGCGAGCCGATACAGTCCATGTCACCTAATATCTTTAGGATAAACTGCTGATACTGCTTCATGTCCTTGGTGTAGATCTTCAGCATGAAGTCGTAGTCGCCAGAGATATTGTAACATTCCACAATCTCCGGGATATCCTGAACAGCCTGCATGATACGCTGGGCATTCTCATACGAGTGTTGCTTCATGCTCAGGTGACAAAAGGCTACGAATCCGTGCTCTATCTTCTCGGCATCGAGCACCGCCACGTATTTCTTGATGAATCCCTCGCGCTCCAATCGCTTCATCCGTTCGAATACCGGACTGGGTGATAACTGCACCAAAGCCCCCAACTCCTTGATGGTCAGTCGGGAGTTTTTCTGCAACTGCTGTAGTATCTTGATGTCTATACTGTCTAATGTCTGTTCCATAACCCTTCTGTTTGTAAAAGAAAAATATTCTGTATTTACGGACTGTTAATTCTTTTATGAATAACTATTTTCTAAAACTACGTGCAAAAATAGTATTATTTTCTGAAATTTCAAAATTATTTGGAATAATATTTTTCGGATTGTAACTTTGCAAAAGAATTTGTAACAAATAAAAGAATACGATTATGACAAAGAAACTTCATTTTGAGACATTACAGTTGCACGTTGGACAAGAGCAGGCAGATCCTGTAACCGACTCGCGTGCGGTGCCTATTTACCAGACCACTTCTTATGTGTTTCATAACTCACAGCATGCTGCCGACCGTTTTGGTTTGCGCGATGCGGGTAATATCTACGGTCGATTGACCAACTCCACACAAGGTGTGTTCGAGGATCGTGTGGCAGCCCTGGAGGGAGGTGTGGCCGGACTGGCTGTCGCTTCGGGAGCAGCGGCTGTTACCTATGCCTTGCAGAACATCCTGCAGGTGGGCGATCATATTGTAGCTGCCGACAATCTCTATGGCGGTTCCTTCAATCTGATCACTCATACCTTGTCAACACAGGGCATCTCCAACACCATCGTCAATGTAAATGACCTGGAGGCACTGGAGACATCTATACAACCCAATACGAAGGTTGTGTATGCAGAGACCTTCGGCAATCCTAATTCCGAGGTGCTGAATATCGATGCGGTAGCTGCCGTTGCCCATAAGCATGGCATTCCACTCATCGTGGACAACACTTTCGGTACACCTTATTTAATAAGGCCCATAGAACATGGAGCAGACGTCGTGGTGCATTCTGCCACAAAGTTTATCGGTGGGCATGGCTCTACCTTAGGTGGCGTGATCGTGGATGGAGGATCGTTCGACTGGAAAGCCAACCCCGACAAGTATCCTACCTTGGCTAAGCCAGATCCCAGTTATCATGGCGCCGTCTTTGCTGATGTGGCCGGAGCAGCTGCCTTCGTCACCCGCATTCGGGCGGTCATCCTCCGTGATACCGGTGCTACCTTGTCTCCTCTCAATGCCTGGATCTTGTTGCAAGGACTGGAGACGCTCTCTCTCCGTGTGGAGCGACATGTGGAGAATGCCCTCAAGGTGGTGGAGTATCTCAGTAACCACCCCAAGGTGAGGAAGGTAAATCACCCCTCGGTGGCTACCCATCCTGATCATGCCCTTTATCAGAAATACTTCCCGCAGGGCGGAGGCTCTATCTTCACCTTCGAGATTGATGGTGATGAGAAAGATGCCTGGCGCTTTATCGACTCACTGAAGATCTTCTCACTATTGGCAAATGTGGCGGATGTGAAGAGTCTGGTGATCCATCCTTACACCACCACCCACTCACAGATGTCTCCCGAAGAACTTGCGCAGCAGCATATCACGCCCAGCACAGTACGGTTGAGCATCGGCACAGAGCATATCGATGATATCATTGACGATCTCTCGCAAGCTTTCGAGAAGGTGTAAATGCCACTATAAATAAAATCCCCACCCCAAAGGTTCTGAAGGGTGGGGACGTTTTTAATTACGTCAGAAATACGTAAATGGTTAGTTTTGTCTATGCCGTTTCAGTCGATATATCGCATTCTCTTCTCAATAATCTTTATCAGTGAATACCTGACATTCGACCCGTCTTGCGGCGGATTTGCCAGCGTGGTCTTCTCCACCAACAACTCATAGTCGTAGCCTTTTTCGTAAGTGAAACCATCGATTTCCTGAAAGTGCACACACTCCCAATGGTTGCTTCCTCGCTCTTGTATCAGTATGCCTTCGATGGGATTCTCTCTCTTGGCGTCGAACAGATCGTAATAAAAACTGGTCTCTGCCGACACATTCAAGATAATCTCCTCTATCTTGTCTTGATCCCCTTCATCTTCCAGACAACTGGCCGTGAGGAACAATGCTGCAATCAATACAATCGTGAATCTTAGATATTTCATTTTTTGATAAATCTTTTATCCATAAAATACAAAGTTGACAAAAACTTGCATGGCAGAATGTTAAAAAATACAAATAATATTATGGTTGTTCAGTTTTATGTTTGGTAATAACACAAAAAGAGGATGAGCCATAGCCCATCCTCTATACCTTATTATTATATAAGTTGTGAATTACTTCAGTTTCTTATATGCATAGCGGCTGGTAGCGCCGAGCTCTTCCTCGATTCGGATGAGCTGGTTGTACTTAGCCATACGGTCTGTACGTGACAGAGAACCAGTCTTGATCTGACCACTATTAGTAGCTACAGCGATATCAGCGATGGTAGCATCCTCTGTCTCACCAGAACGGTGTGAGGTAACGGTGGTATAACCATGACGGTGAGCCATCTCGATAGCCTCGAGGGTCTCTGTCAGAGAACCGATCTGGTTAACCTTGATCAGGATAGAGTTAGCGGCACCCATCTCGATACCCTTCTGCAGGAACTTGGTATTGGTTACGAAGAGGTCGTCACCTACCAACTGGCACTTGTTACCAACCTTCTCAGTCAGTTTCACCCAGTTCTCCCAGTCGTTCTCATCCAGACCGTCCTCAATAGAGTCGATAGGATAAGTGTCGATCAGGTGCTCCAGGAAGGCGATCTGCTCATCAGCAGAGAGCTTCTTACCGTTAGGATCCTTCTGCTTGCCGTTCTTCAACTGCTTGTAGTCGTAGAACCACTTGCCGTCCTCTTGGATAGCGAACTCAGAAGCTGCGCAGTCCATAGCAATCTTAACGTCCTTGCCTGGTTCGTAACCTGCAGCCTTGATGGCGTCGCAGATGATGGTGAGCGCGTCTTCGATGCCGTCGAGAGCAGGAGCGAAGCCACCTTCGTCACCTACAGCGGTGGAGAGACCACGCTTCTTGAGGAGCTTGGCGAGGTTGTGGAAGACCTCA
>CADBSW010000107.1 GCA_902797505.1 uncultured Prevotellaceae bacterium
AAGCCACGATGACGGATATAGCCCGGAGGGCGACACAGAATAGGCGGGGGTGTCAACCCCCGTGAAGGATGTCAAACCCAAATATATCAGCCCCGTAGGGGCGACAGAGTATAACAGTCAACGATAGTACCGTAGGACACTCCAAACCTGTCACCCCTACGGGGTTACCCTGTTCTACCGAATATTACGGGGGCTCACGCCCCCGCCTATATACTACCGCCCTTACAGGGCTATCTATCCTGTCAACCGACAACGGGGCTCACACCACCGACTGGACTTACCCCGCGATGAGAAGCCTTTCACAAGCCCAATAGTATCCCCGTAGGCAGCTAAATACGCCTTATGGGGTGTATGTTGTTAAACTTCTATAACACAAAAACGGGGGCGTAAGCCCCCGTCTATAATCTTTCAGGATCTAATCCTTACTTGCATACAATTATATTCTAACCCTAGCAGGATTATTCGATCACTACGGTTGTCCATCCATGGATATCCTCTTCGATACCGTACTGAATGTTACGCAGATGCTTATACAGTTTCTCTGAGATCGGACCCGGTTTGCCATCCTTACTGATGACATAGCTCTTGCCTGTCTCAATATCGTCGATGCGAGAGATCGGAGAGATCACGGCAGCTGTTCCGCAAGCACCAGCCTCCTCGAAGGTCTCAAGCTCCTCCTCTGGTATCGGACGGCGCTCCACCTTCATACCCATATCCTCTGCCACCTGCATCAGACTCTTATTGGTGATACTCGGCAGAATGGAGGTTGACAACGGTGTCACGTAGGTATTATCCTTGATACCGAAGAAGTTGGCAGCACCACACTCGTCGATATACTTCTTCTCCTTGGCATCCAGATAGAACTCGCAGGCATAACCCAGGTCGTGAGCTTTCTTGTTGGCCAGCAGAGAAGCGGCGTAGTTACCACCCACCTTATAGATACCGGTACCGAGTGGTGCCGAACGGTCGTGGTCGCGGATGATCACGTAAGGATTGGTGGCGAAACCACCCTTGAAATACGGACCTACCGGGGTAACGAAGATCAAGAACACATACTCTTTGGCGGGATGTACACCCACCTGTGCGCTGGTACCGATGAGCAGCGGACGGATATACAGAGAGGCACCGCTCTCGTAGGTAGGAATCCATTCCTGGTTCAGGCGTACCACCTTTTTCACCATTTCACAAAATAATTCTGTTGACACCTCTGGCATCAGGATACCACGACAGGTAGATTGCAAGCGCGCAGCATTCTCCTCCATACGGAAAACACGTACTTTTCCGTCAGGACAGCGGAAAGCCTTCAGTCCCTCGAAAGCTTCCTGACCATAGTGGAGACTGGTGGCAGCCATGTGGAGTTTCAAGTATTCGTCGGAACAAACCTCAATCTCTCCCCATTTACCGTCACGATAATAGCAACGTACATTGTAATCAGTTGGCATGTACCCAAATGACAAATTTGCCCAATCTAAGTTTTTCATCTTAATAAGGATTTTAGTATTACAATTACGGCACAAAGATAGTGAAAATTCTGGTTAAGCGAAGAGAAAATATCAAAAATATTTTCTTGAGCGTGAAGAATTTATTCAAAAGCGAGAGTAAAACAAAATTAATTCGTATTTTTGTCGTAACGTTGCAACTTTTTCGTGTTGCGTTGCGTCAAACCATCAAACGAAAAAAAAATATTGAGATATGAGAAATTCATTTTTAACTATTATCATGGTGATGCTGCTGGGATGTACCACGGCAACATTCGCACAACAGACAAACAAGAAAGCTCAGCAGCCTCAGGTCACCGACGTGGTGAGCGCCACCGATACCGCTGCGATCGAGGCCTATAGCGATACCACATCGGCACCCGTAGCCGTCGACACAGCAGCCATCAACAACGTACCTATCAACATGGATTGGGATGAGGATGAAGTGGTTTGGAAATTCTTCAACGACAACAAGGGATGGGCCATGGCATTAGCCATCATCATCATCCTGGCCCTGCTGCTCATCAGTCTGGCACCGTTTATCATTTTAGGCTTTATCATCTACCTGATCGTGAAGAACCGTAGGATGCGGTCGGAACTGAGGGAGAAAGAAACCGTATCGTCACATGGCGAGCAGGAGGCACATGCCACGCAGGCGCCGCGCGACACGGCTTACACCACGGTTAGCGACACGTATATGGACAAGCAGAACCAGGCCATCAAGAACATCTTCCTGGGCATCGGCATCGTCATCGCCCTGAACATCTTTGGCATGGACAAACTGGCAGGCATCGGATGGATCGTGGTATGCTGGGGTATCGGACAGTTTATCATCGCCCGTAACTCCAGGAAGCGGATCCCTGCGGAACCTAAGGAGAAAGATACGCACACCCGTTCTACGGATGATGACTATGTGGAAGTGAAGAGTGAAGAGTAGAAAAGCCCCTCCCCAACCTCCCCGAAAGGGAGGGGATTCATTCGGGGACAGGCTCACTTGGGTGCCTGTCCCCGCAAAAGAAAAATAAGATAGAAACAAACTAAAATATTTACGCGTATGGAACCAAAAAGAATGTATCGTTCAACGAAAGACCGTATGATTGGCGGTGTGTGTGGTGGTATCGGTGAATACCTGGAAGTAGATCCCACAGCGATCCGCGTGGCTTATGCCCTGCTTACCCTGTTCACCGCATTCTGTGGTGTGATCCTCTACCCTATCCTTTGGATCATCATGCCGGAGAAAAGATAAGAGATGTCGGAGAAACTCAACGATATGACCTTGGTGGCGCGGGCGACCGTGTTTCATGACAGGCGGGCCTTCGAGCAGCTTGTCAGGAAATACCAGTCGCCTGTGCGACGGTTTTTCCTGAACCAGACGATGGGTAACGCGGCATTGAGCGACGACCTGGCACAAGAGACATTTCTCAAGGCCTATACCCATCTCGACACGTTCAAGGGCATCGCCGGTTTCTCCACCTGGCTCTATCGCATCGCCTACAACGTGTTCTACGACAACACCCGCAGACAGCACTTCACCGAAGACATCACCTCTAAGGCAGTACAAAACAAGCCCTCTCCACGTCATGACAACGACCTGCAGATGGATATCCATGAGGCGCTGAAGATCCTGAAGGAAGAAGAGCGCACCTGTATCATCCTGCAGATGATGGAAGGACAATCCATCGACAAGATCGCCGCCATCACCGGCATGGCCGAGGGCACGGTAAAATCACACTTATCACGAGGAAAGAAACAGTTAGCAACTTATCTAAAAGAAAATGGTTATGGATAATAGGAAGATTCATTCGCAGGAGCTGCAAGAGACGGTGAGCGCAGATGAGGAGCGCTTGCTAAAGGATTTCTTTCAGGCTCAGCAGCAGGATATCGAAGATAACGGATTCACCACCAAGGTGATGCGGCAACTGCCCCAGACGAGCAGTCGGCTGAGCACGCTATGGACCATCATCTGTGTGCTGGCAGGTATCGCCTTCTTGTATTTCACCCATGCCCTACAGGGATTGTCGACCAGCATGAGCGGACTGAAGACAGAGCTGCTGAGCATCCATCCCACGGCAGGTGGTATGGCTGTGGTGTTTATCTGTCTGGCAACACTCACGGTAGCAGGCAGTTACTCATTCTTTGCGAAGGAAAATTTCTAAATATCGATGATGATACCCTCATCACCACTCTTGTCGGTGTTTGTCTTGGGTTTACTCTTCGGCAACTGTTTGAGTTGTCCCTTCTCGTCAAACATGCCATAGGTAGTACGTAGCACGGTAAACTCCGTACGACGGTTCAACTGGTTGCAGATCTCTTGTTTCTCCTCATCCAAGGCCTTGATGAACTCCTCGGTGAGTTCATCATTTTCTTTCAGCCAAGGATATTTCTCGGTTACTTTCTTACGGATCTTCTTCGGTCGCTCTACGCCATAGCCCACAGGGGTAAGACGATCGGCGGCTATGCCATGATCGATCAGGTAGCGCACCACCGACTCAGCACGTCGCTGCGACAGGTTCTTATTATACTGGGTCCTACCACGATAGTCGGCATGCGCTGCCAACTCGATGGTGATATTGGGGTTCTCGTTCAAGAGCTTCACCAGTTCGTCGAGGGCTGTGGTCGACTCAGGGCGTAACGTCGCCTTATCGAAGTCGTAGAAGATATTATCGATGAGTACGGGCACGCGGATAGAGGCCAGAGGGAACTGCAGGGTATATTCCTTCGACTCACTGACAGGCTCCACCCGCAACTCCTCTTTATGGTTCAAGAAACCGTTGCACGTAGCCAACAGCACATAATCGACATTCGGGTTGATGACCTGCTCGAACGAACCGTCACCCTTCACGCTGAGTTTCAGGTTCGTACCGTCGTTACCCACGACATACACCTGTGCGGCAGGCAACTCATACCCTTCCATCTCGTACACCCATCCCTTGATGGTCTGCACGATCTCTGGATTCTCAAAACTATAGATATGATCCCATCCACGACCGTCACCACGGTTGGAAGAGAAGAATCCGCGATTGTGCGGTCCTTCGAAGGTACATCCGAAATCATCCCCCTGTGAGTTGAGCGGGAACCCGGGATGCTCCAGGAAATAGCGCCCGTCCTTACCCACCTTGGCAATGAAGATATCCAGTCCACCCAGTCCGGGATGACCGTTGGAAGAGAAATACAGATCGCCATTCGGACGGAAGGTAGGGAACATCTCGTCACCCTCGGTATTCACCGGACTACCGATATTCTCCACGCCACCCAAACCAGCAGCGGTGATACGACAGCGCCAGATATCCAGTCCGCCCTTGCCCCCGGGCATGTCGGACACGAAATAGAGCCATTGCTCATCGGGCGATACGGCAGGGTGCGCATAACTGGAGAGGGTGTCACGCGTAAGCTCCAAGGCTGTAGCCTTACCCCATGCGGCATCACTACGCTGAGCGGTCATGATCGTGGCAAAACGGGGATAGGAAGGATCAGACGAACATTGCGTGAGGTACATCGTACGTTGGTCGGCAGAGAAGCAGCAGGCCCCCTCATCATACTCGGTGTTGAGTCCTGACTCGATCGTCTGCGGACGGCCCCACTTACCTTTGTCATCCTTCTGTGAGAAGAAGATATCGCCCGCCTTGGCTCCCGTGATACCGCTGATCTCATCGCCCTGCGCCTCATTACGGGTAGAGGTGAAGAACAGCTGGTCGTTCTCATCACCAAAGAGCATGGGTGAATAATCAGATCTGCGGGAATTAAAGATATCCATCTTCTTCACGGTGTAGCGCGAGCCTAACTGTTTGATCTCCGGTGCCTCCTTAGCTGACTTTAATCCGTTAATCGCCAGTGGGTTATCGGGCATCGAGTCGAGTACCAGTTGAAACTCGGTAGCCGCCTCTTTGTAGTTGGCATTCTTCAGGAGTTGACGTGCGAACGACAGGTGTGTCTGCACATCATCCTGCTTATACCGGATGACATTGCGATAGGCAGCAATGGCTTTCTGCGTACTGTTGATCTTCTCGTAGCAAGCCGCCATCTTGAGGGCCCGCTGTCCGCGTAATGCCTTCTCCTTGACGGGTGTCTTGTTATAAGCGCTCTTGAAAGCCTCAGCAGCATCATAGTATTCCCCTATGGCAAGAAATTTCTCACCCTTCTTCATATCACGCTCAGCACCACAGGCATAGAGGCAGAGAAGCATGACGATCACGGAAAACAGTTGATACGCCTTTTTACTCATTATTATAATAACTGCATGAGGGTCTTTTTATTGCTTAAAGGGCAGACGGAATGTGCAACCGCCCTTCCACTCAGAACAGCCATAGGCCGTCTTGCCCTTGATGATATGTCCCTTTCCACACAGCGGACAGGTTTTTCCGATGATGCTGTCATCGGCCGGCAACGTCTCAGGGGCTGCCTTGGTCATTGTCTTGGCAGGTGCCGGCTTCGGAGCCGCATTCTTCTTGACCGTCTTTTTCTTCAGGTCCTCACTGGTCGTGATGGTCACTACCCTATTGCTGTTGTCTGCCATCACCTGGTTAACTATCTGTGTAACCTGTTCTTTCAACTCGTTGATAAACACCCCCGGCTCATAGGTATGATGCTCGATATCACGCAGTTTTTTCTCCCAGATACCCGTCAGTTCACAACTCTTCAGCAATTCTTCCTTGATGATGTCTATCAGTTCGATGCCGGTAGCTGTGGCCAGCAGGTTCTTCTTCTCCCTACGGATATAATGGCGTTTGAAGAGCGTCTCGATGATGCCTGCACGGGAGGAAGGACGTCCGATACCATTCTCTTTCATGGCGGCACGCAACTCCTCATCATCCACAAACTTACCCGCTGTCTCCATGGCACGTAGCAGGGTGGCCTCGGTGTAATACTTCGGAGGGGTGGTCCACTTCTCCGTCAACGTGGGGGTATGCGGTCCTGACTCACCCTTGACGAAAGCCGGTAAGGTTTTCTCCTCATTATCCTTCTCACCCTTCTCCGCATCGGTGGGCATCTCATCTTTCGAAGCCTCATACACCGCATGCCATCCGGGTTCGAGGATCTGCTTACCCGTCACCTTAAACTCCTCTTCATCCACCTTGCCCAACACGGTGGTGGTGGCAAACTTACAGTCGGGATAGAACACGCAGATGAAGCGCTTGGCAATCAGGTCGTACACCTTCCACTCGAAATCCGTCAGGTTAGAGGGTTTCACGCCCGTAGGGATAATGGCATGGTGATCGGTCACCTTCGAGGTGTCGAACACCTTCTTGGATTTCTTCAGCGGTTTGCCGCCCAGCACCTTCACCAACTGCGCATAGGGTTGACTGCCATTATGTTGTACCTGAAAGAGTCCGTTCATCGTCGCAGGACATTTCGGGTAGATATCATCACTCAAGAACTGGGTATCCACACGTGGGTAGGTGGTGAGTTTCTTCTCGTACAGGCTCTGAATAGTGTTGAGCGTCTGTTCGGCACTCATAGAGAATTTCCGGTTGCAATCCACCTGCAGGGAGGTCAGATCATAAAGATGTGGCGGTGCCTCCGTGCCATTTTTCTTCTGTACAGAGGTGACGGTGAAGGGTTTGTCGGCAATCGTCTCAAAGGCCTTCTCTCCTTCTTCCTTAGAGGTGTACTTTCCTTTCGTTGCCACGAAGGTAGTATCCCGATAGATAGTTGACAGCACCCAGTAGGGCTCGGGCACAAAGGTATCGATCTCTTTCTGTCGGTTCACGATCAGGGCCAACGTGGGCGTCTGCACCCTACCGATGCTCAGCACCTGTTTGTTCTGTCCGTATTTCAAGGTATACAGACGAGTGGCATTCATTCCTAAGAGCCAGTCGCCAATGGCACGTGACAGACCCGCAAAGTACAGGGAGTCGTAATCACCCTGTTCTTTGAGTTGACGGAATCCTTCCTGTATCGCCTCATCGGTCATCGAAGAGATCCACAGTCGTTTGACAGGACATTTCGCTTGGGCCTTCTGCATCACCCATCGTTGTATCAACTCTCCCTCCTGTCCGGCGTCACCACAGTTGATGATCATATCTGCAGCCTGCATCAGTCGCTCGATCGTGGCAAACTGCTTCGCAATCCCTTTATCATCAATCAGTTTGATACCAAAGGTTGGAGGAATCATCGGCAGGGATGACAGACTCCAGCGCTTCCACATAGGTGTGTAGTCGTGCGGTTCTTTCAGGGTACACAGGTGTCCGAACGTCCACGTCACCTGGTAGCCGTTCCCTTCCATATATCCGTCCTTGGAGGCGGTAGCACCGATAATCCTTGCGATGTCGCGCGCCACACTGGGTTTCTCTGCGATACAAACAATCATGATCCCTTCTATTATTATTCAGAACTGTATGGGGTGCAAAATTAGAAAAAAATCCCGAAACAAACGCCGTTCAACCAAGAAAAATAGTCATTCGGTCATTCGGTCATTTGGTCATTTGGTCATTCGGTCATTCGGTCAGTTAGCCCAGTAAGGGCGATATCCGTCATCGCGGCTTAAGCCCTCGGGCTACATCTCTCATTGCGGCCTCATTCCCTCATTGCGGCCTCCGAGCCGCAATCTCCCTATATATTGCACATCCTCCGCAAAGAGGGTTTAGCCCTGTAAGGGCGATAGAGTATAGGCGGGGGCGTGAGCCCCCGTTATATTCGGAAGAATATGACAACCCCGAAGAGGTGACAGGTTTGGGGTGTCCTACGGTACTATCGTTGCCAGCGATGCTCTGTCGCCCCTACGGGGCTTTTATGGGGGATACATCCCCACGGGGGTTGACACCCCCGCCTATTCTGTGTCGCCCTTCGGGCTGATTAATCCCATTCTGTGTCTTATTCACTCATTGCGTGCTTGATTCCCTCATTGCGGCCTCCGAGCCCTCATTCCGGGCTTGACCCGGAATCTCATCCGTGTTTTTCCGCAGGAGATCCCGGAACAAGTCCGGGATGAGGGTACTCTGTATGCTACAATCAAGCAGCAAAACAAACGTCTTTTATCTCCTTCTATCTTCTATCTACCTTTACTCCATGGCAAGCGGAGCTTGCGAAAGTTGAGAAACTTGCGATAAAAACAAGTTTTCCTTTTGTGTTTTGCTCGTTTATCTGTATCTTTGTCTGCAGAAAACGAATGCTAACAAGAAAAAGCTTATAGAATTATATGAAAAGACTAAAGATATTCATATTGGCTGTGCTGACAGGGATTATGTGTGCACAGGCAGCCACGGTAGAAAGACAGGGACGTACTGTAATCATCCGTCCGGATAACGGACAGGCACGAGTGGTTTGTCTGGAGGTGGTGAACGACGGTATTATCCGTGTGCGGGCCACCAGTCAAGAGGCTCTGCCCCAGAAACCGAAAAGTCTTATCATCGTGCCACAGACCGCCGCACCGCAATACGAAGTGACCGAAGATGCAGAACATGTTTATGTGAAAGCGGCACAGGTGCAGGCTGTCGTGAGTCGGCGTACAGGTAGAATAACATTCCTGGATGCTGATGGCAAGACCTTATTGCGTGAATCTGATCAAGGCAAGAAGTTCTGGAATTACACCGTGCCAGAACGAGAACTGGGACTTCGTAGTGGTTCTGCCGTTACCGATGAGCAGCGCCACGGACTGTCTTGGCAGATGCTGTTCGATTCTCCCGATGATGAAGCCTTCTACGGACTGGGACAGCACCAGAGCGAAGAACTGAACATGAAGGGGCGCAACGAGGATCTGTTCCAGTATAACACCAAAGTATCCGTTCCCTTCGTGCTCTCGAACAAGCACTACGGACTGCTATGGGACAGTTATAGCTACTGTCGTTTTGGTAATCCCAATGACTACCTGCAGTTGAACAAGGCTTTCAAGCTTTACGATAAGAAAGGGCGCCCAGGACATCTGACAGGCACCTATATCGAGAAGGATGGAAAGAAGATCGTGCGCGATGAAGACAGCATCTACTATGAGTATGCCTTCCCCAAGACCTCTGAGATTGCTTGCAGAACAGAAAACGGAGGTATCAAGAACCTGCCGCAGGGATTCCGACTGGATAGTGCCACCGTCACCTACGAGGGTTTCATCGAGCCCTCTGTGACATCACGCTATCAGTTTATCCTCTATTATGCCGGTTACATTAAGGTTTATCTGGATGGCAAGGAGGTGGTGGCAGAACGATGGCGCACCGCCTGGAACCCCAGCAGTTATAAGTTTGATTTCCCGATGCAGGGAGGTAAAAGGATCCACCTGCGTATAGAATGGAAGCCCGACGGTGGGGAAAGTTATTGTGGATTACGTGTCGCCCAACCCCGGAGCAAGGAAGAACGAGGAAGACTGTCGGTATGGAGTGAGATGGCTAAGGACATGGACTACTATTTCATTGCCGGAAAGGATATGGATGAGGTGATTGCCGGTTATCGTACACTGACCGGTCGTGCCTCGCTCTATCCCAAGTGGGCCTTGGGATTCTGGCAGAGTCGTGAGCGCTATAAGTCCAGCAGTGAGGTAGAAGAGACATTAGCTGAGTTCCGTCGCCGACATATCCCTATTGACAATATCGTACAGGATTGGTTCTACTGGAAGGAAGACCAATGGGGCAGTCATCAGTTTGATGCCTCCCGCTACCCCAACCCACAAGCCATGATCGACAGCATCCATCAGATGCACGGACGTTTTATGATCAGCGTATGGCCTAAGTTCTATGTCAATACTGCTAACTACAAAGAGCTCGACAGCAAAGGGTGGATGTACACCCAAGCGGTAAAAGATGATATCCACGACTGGGTAGGCCGTGGTTATGTAGCTGGTTTCTACGATGCTTACAGTCCTGAGGCCCGCAAGATGTTCTGGCGACAGATGGATGAGAATCTCTATACAGGATTAGCCTTAAAAGGTAGCGGTAACAAACGCTCTGCTCTAAACCCTAAACTCTCAACTCTCATTGATGCCTGGTGGATGGATGCCTCAGAACCCAACGTACGCGACTGTACACCCTTGTGGTATCGCAAGGCCCTGTGCGGTCCTACAGCCCTCGGCACCTCAACAGAGTATTTCAATGCCTACTCCATCGTCAATGCGGATGCCATCTACCATGGTCAGCGTGGTGTGTGGAAAGAAAAGCGTAATGAACCCCGTGTGTTCCTGCTTACCCGCAGCGGTTTTGCCGGGGAGCAACGCTACAGCACAGCCACCTGGAGCGGAGATATCGGTACCCGGTGGGAGGATATGCGTGCCCAGATGACTGCCGGCATGAACTTCTCCATGTCGGGCATCCCCTTCTGGGGAATGGACCAGGGTGGTTTCTGTGTGGAACGTCGTTATGCAGAGGCACAACAACTCTTTGACAAGACAGGACAGGAGAATGAAGATCTCAAGGAGTGGCGCGAACTGCAATGCCGCTGGAATCAGTTTGGCACCTTCGTGCCTATCTTCCGCAGTCATGGTCAGTGGCCCTTACGCGAGATCTGGAACATCGCTCCGCAAGAGCATCCTGCCTACCAGTCGTTTGTGTACTACGACCGTCTGCGCTATCACCTGATGCCTTATCTGTACTCCCTGGCTGCCTGGACCCACTTCAAGGATTATACGATGATGCGGGCCTTAGTGATGGATCATGGCAGCGACCGGGAGGTTCTCAATATCAAGGACCAGTGGATGCTCGGTCCTGCCCTGATGGCTTGTCCTGTAGGATATTATAAGGCACGTAACCGCAGCGTCTATTTCCCCGCCCATACCGGGTGGTATGATCTCTATACGGGCGGTTATATCGAAGGCGGACAGCGTCTCATGGTCGATGCTCCCTACGAACAGATTCCCGTCTATGTGCCCGAGGGCAGTATCATCCCCTTCGGACCTGCGATGGAATGGAGCGACGAGAAACCTGCAGAACTCATCAACCTCTATATCTATGCCGGTCGTGACGGCAACTTCCAACTATACGAGGATGAGGGCGTGAACTACAACTATGAACGGGGACAATATGCCACGATCGACATCCATTACGATGATGCTGCGCGCACCGTTACCTTTGGCACTCGTAAGGGACAGTTCCCTGGCATGCTGAAACAGCGCCGCTTCAATATCGTTCTCATCACGAAAGAGGCACCTAAGCAACTCGATCTGAACACTCCAGAAGGAAAGATGATACAGTACAACGGTAAAGAGATGAAGGTCAGTCTATGACCCCATAAATAAATAAGGTAAATCGTTAAAACTACAAATATGACCATCATGTATAAAACCACTATCATTGCATCGTTATTTGCACTACTGACGATCAACGTACAGGCACAGACCTATCAAGACCCGAAGGCTCCTGTAGAAGAACGGGTAAAGGACGCACTGAGTCGTATGACCCTCCATGAGAAGATACAGGTGCTGCACGCACAGAGTAAGTTCACCTCTGCAGGAGTACCACGTTTAGGAATCCGTCAACTCAACATGGACGACGGTCCGCACGGGGTACGTGAGGAGTTGGAATGGAACACGTGGAGTCCTGCCCGTTGGACCAACGACTCTGTGGTGGCTTTCCCTTCACTGACTTGTCTTGCCGCCACCTGGAACCGGGACCTGTCACGTCTCTACGGTCATACCCTGAGTGAAGAGTTTGCTTTCCGTGGCAAAGATATTCTGTTAGGTCCGGGTGTGAATATCCAACGAACACCGATGAATGGGCGCGCCTTCGAATACTGTGGGGAGGATCCCTTCCTGGCCGGTGAGATTGTGGTGCCCTATATCCAGGCAGCCCAGAAGAACGGTATAGCCTGTTGTCTGAAACATTTCTGTCTGAACGATCAGGAGACAGACCGTTTTGGTGTCAATGTCAACGTCTCTGAGCGGGCCCTGCATGAGATCTATCTGGCTCCCTTCAAACGGGCTGTAGAGAAGGCCGGAGTATGGTCGATCATGGGTGCGTATAATTTCTGGAATGGTACGCACATGTGTCATAATGATGCGCTGATCAATGGTATCCTCAAGAAGAAATGGGGATTCGACGGTGCCCTCATCAGTGACTGGGGAGGCACTACCGACACCTGGCAGGCAGCTACCGGAGGACTGGACATCGAGATGGGATCGTTTACCGATGGAAAACTGAAGGAGGCAGAGTTCGGTTACAAAGACTATTATATGGCAGACAAACTGGAGAGTCTTGTCAACGAGGGTAAGATTCCCATGTCTATCATCGACGATAAGGTGAGTCGTGTGCTCCGTACAATCTTCCGCACCAGCATGAATCCGAATAAAGTGATTGGCTCCCTCTGCAGTGAAGCCCACTATGAGGTCTGTCGACAGATTGGTGAAGAGGGTATCGTTCTGCTGAAAAACGATAAGGTAGGAAAGAAAAAAGATCCCGCCGCCAAACCGTTGTTGCCGCTCGACATCACCGAGTACAAGAAGATACTGGTGGTGGGTGATAACGCTACCCGTTCACTCACTCAGGGCGGTGGCTCTTCAGAGTTGAAAACCCTTCGCGACATCTCCCCGCTTGAAGGACTGCGTAGTCTGCTATCCGACAACCAACGTCAGCAAACCATTGATTATGCTCCCGGTTACTATGCCGGTCGGGCACTCTACGACAAGGTGGATCCCCTAGATCCCGCCCGTCAGGAGATGCTCAAGCAAGAGGCATTGGAGAAAGCCAAGGATGCCGACTTGATCATATTCGTAGGAGGACTGAATAAGAACAACCGTCAAGACTGTGAGAATAGTGATCGCGAGAGTTATGACCTGCCCTACGGACAGAGTGAACTGATCAGTGCGTTGGCCCAAATACAACCCCGGATCGTTGTCGTTACCTTCGGCGGTAACCCCTATGCCATGCCTTGGATCAACGAGGTTCCTGCCTTGTTACACTGCTGGTATCTCGGTTCTGAAGCAGGAACAGCCCTGACAAACGTGCTGACAGGCAAGGTGAGTCCGAGCGGTAAGCTCCCGGTAACGTTTGCCCAGAGATTAGAGGACTACCCCTTTGCTCGCTTTGGCAAAGAGGCTTGGCCTGGCATCACGGGAGTAAAAGCAGAGCCCAACAGTGCCGGAGAGGTTCCCAAGAGTCAGGTGTATTATAAGGAAGATGTCTTCGTGGGATATCGTGGATTCGAGAAATACAAGACAAAGCCCCTGTTCCCCTTCGGTTTTGGACTCAGCTACACCACCTTTGCATACGATGGCATCAAGGCCAGTCGTGAGGGCAGTTCTATCTTTGTCAACATCACCGTTCGCAATACCGGTAATATGACCGGCAAGGAGACCGTACAAGTGTATGTCTCGGCGCCCAAAAACAAACAGATAGAAAAACCCGCAAAAGAACTGAAAGCCTTTGCCAAGACCCGACAACTGAAACCGGGAGAGGCTCAGGATCTGCGCATAGAGATCGACATTGATGACCTGGCTTCCTGGAATGAAGGCAGTCATGAGTGGCAGACAGACTCGGGCACCTACACCATCCTCTTAGGAGCAAGCAGCAGCGACATTCGTGGAAAAGCGATTGTGAAACTATAAAGTAAGGAATGACAACACAGAGATACGGAGAAGAATTAATCATTGAAAATGGAGAATTGAGAATTATCGAAAAAGGGTAATCACAACTCTACATTATACATTTTACATTATTCTCTATATTTCTGTGTTGTTTTTAAAATGCAAACTAAACACAAGGAAAAAAGAAGACTTCATTGTTAAAAAGTATAAAATCATTCATTTTTACAACAAGCATCATCCCTCAATTGAGTTTTTTTATATATATTTGCGTACTATATTACTTTACCTTAGACCATTTATAACTTAATAAGCGAACAAATATAATAACATGAAAATCGGTTTATTTATTCCCTGCTATGTTGATGCTGTCTTCCCAGAAGTCGGCGTCGCCACCTACAAGCTCTTAAAGAGTCTTGGTCTGGATGTGGAATATCCGTTGAATCAGACCTGCTGCGGTCAGCCGATGGCTAACGCGGGATTTGAGAAGATGGCAGTACCCCTGGCTGAGAAGTTTGAAGACAAGTTTAAGGACTTTGACTATGTAGTGGCTCCATCCGTGAGTTGTACAGCATTTGTGAAGATCAACTATCCCCGTCTGTTGAAGGGCAAGCACGAGTGTGTCACCTCCGACAAGATCATGGATGTGGTAGAGTTCCTGCACGATGTCATCAAGGTGAAGTCACTTCCCGGCAAGTTCCCGCACAAGGTCAGTCTGCACAACTCCTGTCATGGCGTACGCGAGTTAGGACTCAGTTCTCCCTCTGAGGAGCATGTCACCAAGTTCAATAAGATCAAGGATCTGCTGGAGTTGGTAGAGGGTTGTGAGGTCGTAGAGCCAGAGCGTCCCGATGAGTGCTGCGGTTTCGGTGGAATGTTCTCTATCGAGGAGACCGCTATCTGTGAGCAGATGGGTAAGGACAAGGTAGAGCGCCACATGGCTACAGGTGCCGAGTATATCACAGGCCCCGACTGCTCTTGTCTGATGCACATGCAAGGTGTTGCCAAGAAGCAAGGCATGAAGATTCAGTTCAAGCATGCCGTTGAGATCATGGCTGCAGGACTTTGAAGAGTGAAAAGTGAAGAGTGAAGAATGAAGAATTAAACATTTGTTTATGAGTACAGCACATTCAAAAGCAGCAAAAGAGTTCTTAAAGAACCAAAAATATGCGAAGTGGCACGACGCTACGTTCTGGTCGGTGCGCACAAAGAGAGATAATATGGCCTATGGACTGGAGGAATGGGAGCAGCTACGTGAGAAAGCCTCTGCCATCAAGCGCCACACCGTAACCCATCTGGATCAATACCTCGAGCAGTTCTCTACCAACGCCGAGAAGAACGGATGTATCGTCCATTGGGCAAAAGACGCGGAGGAGTTTAACAACATCGTCTTGGAGATCCTCAAGGAGCACAACGTCAAGAAGATGGTGAAGAGTAAGAGTATGCTTACCGAGGAGTGCGAGATGAATCCCTTCTTGGAGGCTCATGGCATAGAGATCGTAGAGACCGACTTGGGTGAGCGCATCATCCAGTTGAAGGGACAGAAGCCCAGTCATATCGTGATGCCCGCTATCCACTTGGATCATGATGATGTGGGTGAACTCTTCGAGGAGAAGCTCGGCACAGAGAAGGGCAACCATGATCCAACCTACCTTACTTATATGGCGCGTCTGAGCTTGCGTAATGAGTTCCTGACAGCAGATGCCGGTATGACAGGTGGTAACTTCGGTATTGCTGAGACAGGTGATATCGTGGTATGCACCAATGAGGGTAATGCTGATATGAGTACCTCTTGTCCAAAACTGCATATCGCAGCCATCGGATTAGAGAAGATTATTCCTAACTACGACTGTCTGGCTGTCTTCCAGCGTATGCTCTGTCGTGCAGGAACCGGTCAGCCCACCACTACCTTCACCTCACACTTCCGCAAGGCTCGTCCTACGGCAGCTCCGATGCATATCATCCTGGTAGACAACGGACGTAGCGACTTTATCGCTGATCCTGAGCACTGGGAGGTATTGAAGTGTATCCGCTGCGGATCATGTATGAACAGTTGTCCGGTATATCGTCGTTCGGGTGGTTACAGTTATTCTTACTTCATCCCCGGTCCGATCGGTATCAACCTCGGTATGTTGCGCGACCCGCAGGCACACAGTGGAAACGTATCGGCATGTACACTCTGTCTGAGTTGTCAGACACTCTGTCCGGTGAAGATCAACCTCGGTGATCAGATCTATCAGTGGCGCCAGCATCTGGATGACTTCGGAACAGCCAACCCAGAGAAGAAGATGATGTGTAAGGGTATGAAGGTGCTCTTCGGCAGCAGTGGCATCTATAACACCGCGATGAAGTTTGCCCCCATGGCCAACTGGGTACCCAGCGCCTTGATGGAATGCGGACTGAATCCATGGGCAGAGGGTGGCCACAAGATGATGACCTTCCCGAAAAACTCCTTCCAGGAATTGTGGAAAAAAGGAAAAGTTAAATAAACAAATATTCTGACAATGAGTAAGAAAGAAGATATTCTGTCAAAGTACAGAGCAAATATAAAGCAGAGGTTTGATATGCCCGACCTTACCGATATCAAAGGTATCACCTACCCCGACCCACTCATACAGTTTATCTCCATGACAGAGAATGTGGGTGGAAAGGTTGTAGAGGTAGAACCGGGCAAGGATATCAACGACATCATCAAGGAACTGTATCCCGATGCCAAGGAGATAGCCAGCAACCTTCCAGAGATTACCATCGCTACCCGTAACCCCGACACCATCGGTTCTCCCCAGGCTTTGAACGGCACAGATGTGGGTGTTATCAAGGGTGATTTCGGTGTTGCTGAGAATGCCTGTGTATGGGTGCCTCAGACCATGGTAGAGAAGGCGGTATGCTTTATCTCTGAGAACCTGGTTATCCTGCTGAAGAAGTCGGAGATCGTGAACAACATGCACGAGGCTTACAAGCGCATCCGCTTCGATGAGAAATTTGATGGCTACGGCACCTTCATCAGTGGACCGTCAAAGACAGCAGATATCGCACAGGTATTGGTGATGGGTGCTCAGGCAGCCCGCAGCGCTACCATCCTGCTGATGCCGTAACAAATAGACATTACGTATTCAATCATTCGGGGGCAGATGTCTGCCCCCGTTTTTTTATACCACATAACTAAACAATATCCTTGGACACTTTTAAAGGACTTTTCATTGGTTTGTCCAGCATCCTCTTGGCTGTCCAGACAAAGCGTAACGAAAAGACAGATAATATCTTGAGGACTATATAATTGATCATATCTTTGCATCAACAAAGGAACGATTAAGCGAGTACAAAGAAAAATATTTTATTTGTCGAGCGTTAGTTCCTTCGCCGATTTATCAGCAAAAGGAAATAACAATAAAAAAATAATAACAATTAAAATTTTAGCGATATGAAAAAAGTGAAATTATTCTTTGCAATGTTTGTAGTGTTAGTTGTGTCAGCTGTAGTGATGGCCTTTGAAAGACCGGTATCTATCACCAATCTGCCGGCAGGTGCCCAGGCTTTCGTAACGACACACTTCAAGGGGCAACAGGTTTTCTTTGCCGAGAAGAACTTCTTCGAGTGTGAGTGTCATCTCAGCAATGGTACACAGATTGACTTCTCTAACAATGGTGATTGGAAAAAGATCGACTGTAATGACTTCGAGATTGTTCCCGCATCCGTAATCCCGGCTCCAATCAAGCATTTTGTTCAGGCAAACTTCCCCGGCTGCTTCGTCAACAAGATTGAAAAGAAGTTCTATGGATACAGCGTGGACATCTCGAATGATATCGAACTGAAGTTCAATAAGCAGGGAGCATTACTCCGAATGGACGACTAACACACGTAACTTGATCATATAAATAGTGAAGGATGTGCCTCGGCACATCCTTTATTATTTCTTCCTTTATTATTTCTTGATCCATCCCTTGCGGAAAAGGATATCGAGGGTGTTGGCAGCTCCCTCACGAACACTTTTCTTTTCTACCGACTTATATTCATCCAACAAAGACGGATCATCTGATAACAACTTCTCCATCTGTTCTGTATCGAGATGCATAACCGGAACATGATCACCATCATAGTAAGATGACATCCTGACAATGTAGCAGGCCATGTTCTCAAGCCAGTCTTTCGACTTTACAGCTGCTACGGCTGTCGCTCCTATTAAGCCAAACATAAAAGAAAAGCCTGACATTACATCGGAAGAACTGACAGGAGGGCAGATTATCAACAAATCACTTTTCTTAAACCTAAATGCCTTGGTATATCCAATTCCAAAACCTTTTGACGCATAGTCTTTGAAAATCAGTCTTCTGCAATTGACATAAAGACTATCATCATACATGACAACCAGACCATCCTTTTTCAATAATTTGTCTATTTTCTTGACACCGGTAGAAAACTTGAACTCACTGCCGCCCCACCACCATTTCCTTTTCTGAGAATGATGGTCTACCTCTATGGGATTGTCAAGACTAACCCATTGATCCTCCATAAACTCAATAGGAGTAGTACAATATTTTATCTGTGCGAGTGCTGACAGAGGAAGAATCGCAAGACATAATAAAAACAATTTCTTCATATTTCCTAAATTTTATAGGTGGAACCTCAAGCCAACGAGCAGCGACAGTCGGTTGATCACATCAGCAGCATAATATTCACTATCTGATTTTCCGAAATTAGTATTGACGACAAGCAGGTCTGTGCCCACACCGATATGACGTGTGATAAGATACTCCGCACCGACGGAGTAATGCATACCAAAACCCGTGTCATTCTTGATGCCATCATCATACTTGGCATAACCTATACCTGCAGTCATCGAGAAGAGCCAGTGTTTGCGCTCTCCTTGCATGATAAACTCAGGGGCGATATAGGTGAGATCAATACCCGTTGTCTTAAAATCAGTATAACTGTAATTCCACATCAATCCCAAACCCATATTCCTGCCTATAACAAAACGATATTCCGCATGCAGATCCTTACCGTGTCGCCAAGAGTATTGTCTCCGGGCATATTCGTCATAAACCTTAGAGGTAATAAATCCCATACCATAGTTCAACGACAAGGTATGCCTGATCTCTTTCTTATTAGCTACATTCAGGGAATCCTGCACAGGTCCTTGGAATGCCATGGCACCCTGGACGACCAACCAAAAACTAACCACGAGAATAAAATGCTTCATACTATTGATGTTTTGTTTTGATAACACAAAAGTAAAGGAAATACACATATCCTCCAAATAAAACCTCAATAATTTTCAAGAATAGTTGCACTTTCTAAAAAAATACACTATCTTTGCGACAGATACGAATAAACTATTTTGATTATGAAGAAACTCATCACTGTTTTGTTATGTATCTGCTTTACAATGACTTTAGCAGCACAAAATGAGAAAGGACAGTTCTCCATCAAGCCGATGGCAGGAGTGAATATCTCTACCTTCGGGAGTCCGACCTTTGACGTATATAAGACTACCTATAAATTTACTGGCGGTGCAGAGATAGAATATGGTATCAATCCCTGGTTGGGTGCTTCACTGGGTGTTATATATTCTCAGCAAGGAGCAAAGATAGAAGGTGCCATGGCACTATATGGCGAGGATGATAAAGGGAAGTTAATCAATTATTCAACAATGATTGGCAAACTGAACTGCAACTATCTGAATCTTCCACTTTTGGCCAATATCTATCTCCCAATCATTAAAGGACTATCACTTAAAGCAGGCTTGCAAGTAGGTATTCTTACTGGCGATAAGACGAAGATGGATACGCAAACCACCGTCATAAGGCCTATTGAGGATGATTATGTAATAAAAGAGCCAACACACAATCCAGATGAGGGGATCATCGGATTGTCATATACCTTAACAGACGTATGTAAGACATTCGACTTTGGCATCCCTATTGGTATCTCTTACGAATATAAGAATATCTCACTGGATGCCCGTTATTATTTCGGATTAACGAAGATAGATAAGACAGAAGATCCTGATAATGCCCGCAACCGTTATCTGAGTATCACCCTTGGCTATCGACTCAAATTGTAAGTCCTCATTGCGGGCTTGACCCGCAATCTGCTGAAAGAATCACAAAAGAAGGAGATCCCGGGTCAAGTCCGGGATGAGGAGAGCCGTGAAGAAAGTGAGTAAATCACAGAAGGTTTTCAGAGAATGACGGGAGTCCGGATACGTCGGACTCATAGTCCGGGGGCTTCGGACTCACAGTCCGGAGTACTTGGACTCTGAGTTTTATGTACAAGGACTCACAGTTTTATGTACTAGGACTCCTATCCGTTACCTATTTTATAGTCTGCCAAGGCTATTGAGCAAATCGATTATATAGGTAATCTCTTCCTCTGTCAGTAATGGATGCAGCGGAATACTGAGTTCTTGTTGGTGAATCTCTTCTGTTACCGGTAGCTTTAACGTATTCCACGCAGCATAACAAGGTTGTTGATGCGGAGGTATCGGATAATGGATGATGGTCTCCACCCCATGTTCACAAAGATACTCCTGCAGACGGTCACGCTGCTCGCACAACACGGGGAAGATGTGATGCACACTGTTCTTGGCATATTCCTCCGAAGGTAATCGTAACAGGGGATTACTGATCTCACGGATATACCGTAAGGCTATCTGCTGTCGACGTTCATTATCCTGATCGAGGTACTTCAACTTAATCCTTAGCAAAGCCGCCTGCAACTCATCCAACCGGGAGTTCTTACCCAGATAATCAAAGTGATATTTCTTGGAAGAACCATAGTTGCCCAAGGCTCTTACTACCTCAGCGAGTTGCTCATCATCAGTGGTTACCGCTCCCCCATCGCCCAAAGCCCCCAGATTCTTACCCGGATAGAAACTATGTCCAGCGGCGTTTCCTAAGGAACCGGTCTTTTTAAATGGAAAATGGAAAATGGAAAATGGAAAATTATCGGAACAGCGAGAGCCAACAAGTTTACTTGATTGGCCGAGATGTGACGATAATCGACGAAGGCAATTGGTAATCGCCGAAGACAATGGATAATTGCAGCCGTGTGCTTGGGCGTTATCTTCTATCAGCAAAAGGTGATAGTTGTCGCAGAGTTTGGCTATCTTTTCCGTGTAAGCACAATAGCCATAGAGATGAACGAGCAGAATGGCTTTGGTCTTCTTGGTGATATGCTGCTCGATCAATGAGTCATCCATCTGGAAGGTGTCTATCCGCGGCTCCACCAATATCGGTGTCAGGTTATTCTCCGTAATGGCAAGGATACTGGCGATATAGGTATTGGCAGGCACGATCACCTCATCACCCTCCTGGAGAATCCCCAGTTCTTTATAAGCCCGGAAGATCAGGGTGAGGGCATCCAGTCCGTTGCCGCACCCCACACAATAGCGTGTGCCGATATACTGGGCATACTCCTGTTCAAACAACCGTGTCTGTTCTCCACGCAGATACCAACCGCTGTCAACGACTTCCGCCATAGCCTCCTTCATCTCGGTGGCATGCCGGGCATTGAGTTCTTTAAGCGGTAGGTATGGGATAGTGATTGACTGTGACATCATATGCTCGATTTAGAGTGTCCATTCGTAAGTGTCATAACAGATAGCCCTGCCACCAAAACCTTCCTTCTGATGGATGAGCGACTCATTCAGTGTGTTATTCTCGGGTGACATCGACGTGCCGAAGTCGAAATACCGAAAACCTTCCTCGGCATATTTCTTCAACAGGGTATCAAAGAGCAGATCGATGGCTCCCATCTTCTTCCCTTCCTCATTGGCAGAGATATACTGCGTCTTGACGATTTGTTGGGAGATGTACAAGACCGTTCCGCCCACCACCTGCTCGTCTTTTCTTACGACAAACAACCGGATATGTTGCGGAAAACGGGCATGCAGGAGTTGTATCTCTGGTAAAGAATGTACGGGATGCGCATGATAACGCTGCTCCAGATTATCCGTGAGCACATGCCAAAAAGCAGCATAGTCGGAGGATTCCTCTACCTGCAGATGTTCTTTCAACGCCTTTCTTACACCCCTTCTACGCAACTCCGTTAGAGGCAGACGCCGTGTGAGATCTACCACGGAAGATGCCGCACGATGATGGAGTTGTGCACGGCATACTGTTGTCAGGGCATAGAGATCCTCCTCTGACGGAATCTGACAATACGTTGCGGGTATCTTCTTGTAGATAACCTGTTGAAAACCAGCGCTCTTAAGATAATCATTCAACTCTTTGAAGAGTTCGCAGATCATGGCTATCCTACCCTGCTCACTCAAGAGGATTCCTCCGAAGGTGAGTCCTTGATGACTCCAAAGCGTGTGTTCTTTTCTATTGGCTGGCAACAGCGCATAGAGTTTGTTATCGAGATAAAACATCAGGGAATAGTCCTCAAAACGATCTTGGTGATAGTCCATATAGCATCGGTCAAAGAGAAACGTACCGTTCTTCGACTGCGCCACGAACTGATTCCAATCGTCGGCATATTCCTGATTGTATCTTTTTATTTCGAACACCCTACGAACTTCAAGAATTCATCATAATCATAGATATACTCATCCTCATCAAAAAGTTCGGATGCCACCACCAGACAGACGGCTCCGCTGGAGAAATCCTCCAGCGTACGCCACACACCGGTGCCGATGTACAGTCCTTGATAGGGATGATTCAGATGATAGACATGTCGCTCTTTCCCGTCGAACAACTCTACATCAAACGACCCGCTGACCGCAATGACGACCTCTTCACAAGTGCGGTGGGCATGACCGCCACGCCTTCCGCCACCAGGGATATCATACGTCCAGTATACCCTGGCTATCTCGAAGGGTACCTGATTCAACTGCTCCACCACCGTCAGGTTACCACGTGGATCAGCGATCTTCGGCAAATCAATAATCTTTCCGATCATTTCTTCATGTAAGGATCTGTACCCAAGACGGTCTTGGCCAATCTTTTAGCCTTATCACGCAGGGCGTTGACATCATCGCCTACCTCACCGTAACAAAGTACGACACCCATACGGCGACCGAAATGAGCCTCAGGCTTTGCAAAGATACGGATGCGGGTGCGGTCTTCCTTCAGTGCCTCCTCCAAGTGATAGTCGAGCAAAGAACAGTCGGCAGGGGCTTCGGCCTCCTTCGGAGAGAGGATCACGGCCGAAGCACCGGCATGCTCCAGATGGATGGCAGGTATCGGCAATCCCATCACCGCACGGAAATGGAGTTCAAACTCAGAGAGGTTGGTGGTATGTCCGAGGGTTACCATACCCGTATCGTGTGGACGCGGAGAGAGTTCTGAGAAGATCACCTCCCCCTGTTTGGTCAGGAAGAACTCCACGCCCCAGATACCGTAGCCTGTCAGAGCCTTCGTTACCTGATCAGCCATATACTGTGCCTGTTTCAGGGCCTCATCAGAAATCTTGTAGGGTTGCCATGACTCACGATAGTCGCCGCCCTTCTGCACATGACCGATAGGTGGACAGAACAAGGTGGGCCATCCATGTTGCTGGGTAATGGTAAGGAGGGTAAACTCTGAGTCGAAGTCGATAAACTCTTCGATGATCACCTCTTTCACATCACCACGACTGCCCTCCATTGCCTCACGGAATGCCTGCTCCAACTCATCATCGTTGTGCACATAACTCTGTCCATGGCCAGATGAAGACATCAACGGCTTCACCACACAGGGGAATCCGATCTCATCAGCAGCACGCTTGAACTCATCAAAGGTCTTGGCATAGAAATACTTGGCTGTTCTCAGACCGAGTTCTCTCGCTGCCAGATCACGGATAGCACGACGGTTCATCGTGTAGTTCACAGCCCTTGCTGAGGGCACCACCTGTATGCCCTGCTCCTCAAACTGGAAAAGGCGCTCTGTGCGGATAGCCTCTATCTCAGGCACGATAATGTCGGGATTGTGTTTCTTCACGACACTCTCCAGCGCATCG
>CADBSW010000108.1 GCA_902797505.1 uncultured Prevotellaceae bacterium
AGATCCCGGATCAAGTCCGGGATGAGGGGTAATCATCATGGTTTGTGTGTTAAAGATTAAAAATTTAATAGATTTATTTGGTTGCTATTCTAAAAAATCATTATTTTTGTGGATATCGAATAATCGAATGGTGTTTTGAAAACAGTTACATTACTGATACCCTGTTATAATGAAGAGGAGTCGATCCCCTATATGCGGGACGCACTTGTTAAGTTGATGAATGACAATACCCGTTATCAATGGGAGGTGTTGTTCATCAACGACGGTAGTTGTGACCGCACTCTGTCGTTGCTTGAGCATCTCCATCAGCAAGACAAACGCTTCTGCTATGTCAGTCTTTCGCGCAACTTCGGTAAGGAGGCAGCTATGCTGGCAGGCTTTGATCATGCGCGTGGTGATGCCGTGATCATCATGGATGCCGATTTACAGCATCCCCCGCAGGTGATCCCACAGATGTTAGCGGCCTGGGAAGAGGGTTATGATGATGTGTATGGCAAACGGCTGTCACGTGGACGGGAGTCGTGGCTACGCCGTAAACTGTCGATGAGTTATTATCGTCTGTTGCAGCGCATGGCCCATGTGGATATCTTGCCGAATGTAGGTGACTTCCGACTACTCGACCGTCGGTGCATAGAGGTGTTGAAACAGCTGCGCGAGACGGAGCGTTACACCAAGGGCCTTTACTGCTGGATAGGCTTTAATAAGAAAGAAGTTCCCTTTGAGACACAAGACCGTGTGGCAGGGAGGTCCACCTGGAGCTACCGACAGCTGATCGGTCTGGCTATCGACGGTATCATGTCGTTTACCACAGCCCCCTTACGTATCTCTGCCATTTTAGGCATTGTGGTGTCTATAGCCGCTTTCATCTACATGTGTGCCGTCTTGGTAAAGACCCTCTTCTGGGGTGAGCCCGTAGCTGGTTATCCAACGATTGTAGTACTTGTCCTTTTCTTAGGAGGTGTGCAACTCATATCTTTGGGTATCGTCGGTGAGTATCTGGGCAAGACCTTCATGGAGGTGAAAAACCGTCCGGTGTATGTCGTGGATAAGATGGCGCTCAGCGATAATCCGTCTGAGGCGTGATAATTATCTGCAAGGCATAACCATACAATAAATAATGTTTTGCTTCGTTATTTATTCGTGCTGAAACGAACGATCATACTCTGTCTTCTTACACTTGCTTTCACGAAGGTAAGTGCGCAGTATGATGTGCCGTTCAGTCATTACTGGGATCTGGAGACTTATTACAATCCTGCGGCAGTGGGCAAACAACCTAAGTTGAATGTAGCCGCGGTGTATGCGCTCGACTTTGCCGGTTTTGAGCATAATCCCCGTTCGATGTTTATCACTGGCGACATGCCTTTCTATGCGCTGAACAGTTACCATGGCGTGGGCGTCAACCTGCTAAACGATCAGATAGGACTGTTTACCCACCAGCGTACGGCCGTACAGTATGCCTTTAAGAAGAATCTGTTCAATGGTGTGCTGAGCGTTGGTGTGCAGGCAGGACTGCTCATGGAGAATTTCAAAGGCTCAGAGGTGGAGATTATCGATGATGACCCTCTCTTCACGAAGGCAGATCTTACGGGTAATGCCCTTGACTTGGCATTCGGACTCTATTATACCCATAAGAATTGGTATGTGGGATTGTCGGGGCAGCATCTCACAGCACCCCTGGTAGAGTTGGGCGAAACAAATGAACTACAGATAGATAGAACATATTATTTAACGGGTGGATACAATATTAAGTTGAGAAATCCGTTCTTAACTATACCGACCTCCCTCCTTGTCCGTACGGATGGGGTGGGTTATCGTGGTGATATCACTGCCCGACTGGTATATACCAACGACAAAAAAAAGATGTACGGCGGACTGTCGTATAGTCCAACAAACAGTATCACGGTGCTCATCGGAGGCTGGTTCCACGATTTCAATGTGGGTTATAGTTATGAGGTATATACCTCGAATATGAGTATAGGTAACGGCAGTCATGAACTCTTTGTGGGATATCAGATGGACATTAACCTATATAAAAAAGGTAAGAACAAACACAAGAGTGTGAGGATTCTTTAAAGTGAAGAGTGAAGAGTGAAGAGTGAAGAATAATAAGTGAAGAATAAAAAACAAGATATGAAGTCAAGTAGATTAGTTGTTGTACTATGTCTGTTCTCCATGCTGACCATGGCTTCCTGTATGGGTGGTAAGTTGGCAACCTCAGCAAACAAGGGTGGAGAGGTGACAGGTGTCGGTTCGGGAAGAGGTTTCTCAGAACCCACTCCTTATGGCATGGTACAGGTAAAACGTGGATTCCTGAAGATGGGCTTGGAGAAGCAAGACACGCTTTGGGGTAAGCAGACACCGGTGAAAGAAATCTCAGTGGATGGTTTCTGGATGGATGAGACAGAGGTGACCAACTCCAAATACAAGCAGTTCGTGTACTGGGTGCGCGACTCTATTCTCCGTACCCGACTGGCTGATCCTGCCTATGCCGGTGACGAGAGTTATGTGATTACCGAGGATAAGAACGGTGATCCGGTGCCTTTCCAAGTAAACTGGAAGAAGTCGTTGCCACGTAAACCCAATGAAGATGAGCAGCGGGCTATTGAGAGTATGTACGTCACGAATCCTGTTACCGGTGAGAAGATGCTCGACTGGCGACAGCTCAACTACCGTTATGAGGTATACGACTATACAGCTGCTGCTTTGCGCCGTAATCGTCTGAACCCCGAGGAAAGACAGTTTAATACCGACGTGGTAGTAGACCCCGATGAGGTGGTAATGATCTCGAAGGATACCGCTTATATCGATGATGAAGGACGTATCATACGTGAGACGATCGACCGTCCGTTGAGTGGACCGTGGGACTTCCTCAATACTTATATCGTGAATATCTATCCCGATACCACCTGTTGGGTGAACGATTTCCAGAATGCGGACAATGAGATGTACCTGAGATACTATTTCAGCAATCCTACCTATAATGATTACCCTGTGGTGGGCGTTACCTGGGAGCAGGCCAATGCCTTCTGTGCATGGCGCACCGACTACCTGCTAAAGGGATTAGGTGGTGAGGCTCGTTATATCCAGCGTTACCGTCTGCCGACGGAAGCCGAGTGGGAGTATGCTGCCCGTGGTAAGGATGGCACGGAGTTCCCGTGGGATAATAAAGACATGAAGAACGACCGTGGCTGTTTCTATGCCAACTTCAAGCCCGACCGCGGTAACTATACCGAAGACGGTAACCTGATAACCAGTAAGGCTGCTATCTACGGCGCTAACAGCAATGGCCTGTATGATATGGCGGGCAATGTGGCCGAGTGGACAAGCACGATCTATACAGAGGCTGGAGTAGAGGCGATGAACGACCTGAACCCAACCTTGAAGTACAACGCTGCACAGGAAGATCCCTACCGACTGAAGAAGAAGAGTGTGAGGGGTGGTTCCTGGAAAGATCCCGAGAGTTATATCCGTTCGGCATGGCGTTCATGGGAATACCAGAACCAACCACGCTCGTATATCGGATTCCGTTGTGTGCGGTCGATGGCTACCTCATCAAGTGTAAAACAGAAAAGCAGTAAGAAGAAAAGATGACACAGTATAGCAAATTCAATATCGTATACCGTCTGCAGAAGTGGATGGATAGCGTACCCGGACAGACGTTCCTCAACTATGCCTATAGTTGGGGTGCCTCTATCGTGATCCTTGGTACATTGTTTAAACTGACCCACCTGCCGGGAGCCAACTTCTTCTTGTTCCTGGGTATGGGTACTGAGGTATTCGTATTCTTTATCTCTGCTTTCGACCGTCCGTTTGACAAGACAGCTGATGGCATGGATCTGCCTACTCATGTGGGAGAGGAGTATGAGAAGTTAGAGACTGTTGCCGGTGAGACAGAGCAGATAGAATCGTCTGTAGGTCCAGTGGTGAGTGGCGGAAACCTCCAGGGAGGTACGATTATCATCAATGGCAGTGGCAGCGGTACTCATACAGGTAGTGGCGTAGCTGCAGCTGTGGCTTCTCCTGTACCTGCTGCATCTGGTGCTGCTGAGGCTCCTGTTGTAGAAGGTGCGGCAGCTTATGTTGCTCCACCGCTTACTCCGGATATGACAGATGCTACCAATGCTTATGTGGAAGAACTGAAGAAACTCACAGAGGTGCTGGAGAAGGTGGCAGATCAGAGTCGCCGACTGACGACCGACTCCGAGGAGATGGAGAATCTGAACCGTACGCTTACTGGTATCTGCAAGGTTTACGAACTGCAGTTGCGTAGTGCCAGTTCACAGATCAGCACCATCGATGAGATCAATGAGCAGACGAAGAAGATGGCTCAGCAGATCGACCAGTTGAATAAGATCTATGCCCGTATGATCGATGCGATGACTGTCAATATGCGTGTGGCAGCACCGGGTACAGGCATGTAATGTAGGATTGTTGATAACAAGATAAATGGCAATAAAGAAAAGACCTGTTTCTCCCCGTCAGAAGATGATCAACCTGATGTATGTCATCCTGATGGCGATGCTTGCGCTGAATGTGTCGACAGAGGTGCTGGAGGGTTTCTCTATCGTGGAAGAGAGCCTGAACCGCACGACGGCCAATTCAACGAAGGAGAACCTGTCGATGTATGGTGACTTCGAGGAACAGATGAAGAAGAACCCCGCCAAGGTCAAGGAATGGTTTGATAAGGCAACGAGCGTGAAGAATATGAGCGACTCGCTCTACAACTTCGCCCAGCAGTTGAAGGAAGCCATCGTCAAGGAGGCCGACGGCAAGGACGGGGATATCCACCATATTAAGAACAAGGAAGACTTAGAGGCAGCCGCTCAGGTGATGACAGCACCCGGCAAGACCAACGGAAAAGATCTCTTCGATGCGATCAATTCCTTCCGTGAGCGTATCCTGAAGATGGTTTCTGACAATCGTCAAAGGGAGATAATCGCCAGTAACCTGACGACCAGTATCCCTGAGGATGCCCATGCCATGGGTAAGAACTGGCAGGAGTATATGTTTGAGGGTATGCCGGTGGCAGCAGCTGTCACCCTTCTCTCCAAGTTGCAGAGCGACGTACGTCATGCAGAGGGTGAGGTTCTTCATACCCTGATATCGAACGTAGACGTGAAGGATATGCGTGTCAATAAGGTTGATGCTTTCGTAATTCCTGAGAAGACGACACTTTATCCTGGTGAACAGTTCTCTGCACAGATCGTCATGGCTGCCGTGGATACCACTCAACAGCCTGAGATCTATGTCAACGGTACACGTATCAACACACAGAACGGTCGTTATGCCTTTACTGCCGGTAGTGTGGGAGAGCATTCTTTCGGTGGTTATCTGATTACACGGAATGCCGCCGGTGAGACCTTACGCCGTGACTTCCTGCAGAAATACAGTGTCATACCGGCTCCTATGGGGGCTACGGTGGCAGCTGACCTGATGAATGTGCTCTATGCGGGTTACTCTAACCCGATGAGCGTGAGTGTGCCGGGTGTGCCTGCCAATGCGGTATCGGTATCGATGAGTGGCGGTTCGCTGACAGGAAAGGGTAATGGTCATTATGTGGCAGTGCCGTCAGCTGTTGGTAAGGATGTGACATTCACCGTGACAGCCAATGATAAGGGTAAGAGCAGACAGATGGCTCAGGTAACCTTCAAGGTAAGGAAACTGCCCGATCCAACTGCTTATATGGTAGTGGGTGACAACCGTTTCAGAGGAGGTGGCTTGGCTAAGGCCTCACTGATGTCGGTGAACGGTATCCGTGCCGCTATTGATGACGGACTGCTCGATATCGAGTTCCGCGTGACGGGCTTCGAAACGGTGTTCTTCGATAATATGGGTAATGCGGTGCCAATCGTCAGCAATGGTGCATCGTTCTCTGAGCGACAGAAGGAAACATTCCGTAAACTGTCACGTAACCGACGGTTCTATATCAACCGTGTGACAGCCATCGGACCTGATGGAATAACGAGAACACTGCCCGGATCAATGGAGGTGATCGTGAAGTAGTTCATAGTTCATAGTTCATAGTTCATAGTTTAGAGTTTAGAGTTTAGAGCAATAGCTCGTAGCTAATCATAAAGAGATGAAAAGATTATTATTAATATTATCAATCGCGTGTGTTACTGTAGGACTGAGTGCACAGCCTGCGGCACGCCGTCAGCAACAACAGCAACAACGACAGTCGAATGCTGAGAATATCACGACACGTGCCCGGGTTACTTTCCCGACTGCCGCACCGATGTCGGAGGATGTGGTATGGCGACGTGATATCTACCGTGAACTGGATCTGAACACGGAGGCCAACTCCGGGTTGTATTATCCTGTTGAGCCTATCGGCACGCAGATGAACCTGTTTACCTATATCTTCAAACTGATGATGACGGGACAGATCAAGGCGTACGAATACCGACTGGATGGTAATGAGGTGTTCAGCGACTCCTCACGTGTGAAGCCACTGGCCTTCCTGGACAACTACCATATCTATTATGAGCGTGTAGACGGGCGCGTGCATCTGGATAACAGTGATATCCCATCACGAGAGGTCACCTCTTATTATATTAAGGAGAGTGCCTACTATGATCAGTCGAACTCAACTTTCCATACGAAGGTGATTGCCATCTGTCCGATCATGAGTCGTGAGGATGATTTCGGTGACGGCGCTGCGAAGTATCCATTGTTCTGGGTTAAGTACGACGATCTTGCTCCTTTCGTCAGCAAGCAGATGATTATGACGAGCAACCGTAACAATGCGGCAACGATGAGTGTGGATGACTACTTCACGAAGAATATGTATCGTGGAAAGATCTACAAGACTACGAATATGCTCGGTCAGACCCTGGCTCAGTATTGCAATACAGAGGAGGCACTCACCGCAGAACAGAAGAGAATAGAGAAAGAACTGGTTGATTTCGAGAAGAATATCTGGGGTGATCAGGCTCGGAAAGATTCTCTCGACAGTATTGCCAAGATAGAGACACCTAAGGCAAAGAAGACAGCCAGAAAGAACCGTCGTGCATCTGGCAGTAAGTCGAACGTCAAGGCTGCCAAACCAGCTAAATCATCCTCTTCGTCATCTTCCAGTCCTCGTGTGTCTGTAAGACGCGAGAGGCATTAAAAGGTTTAGAGTTTAGGGTTTAGAGCATAGGATTATCCTTCGGGGACTGGCTCTTTTCTCTCGGGGACTGGCTCTACCCGAAGGGTGTGCCTGTCCCCGCCATTGAACAATGAACGAAAGGGTGCCTGTCCCCGCCAATGAAAAGATTATATGAGACCCAATCTACGAGTTATACTTCTCTGCATATGTCTGTTGCCGCTTAACAACGTTCAAGCGCAACATGCTACCAAACTTCTGCGCTTTGGCGTAAAGGGTGGCATCAATCTTGTTGACTATCCTTTCGGACACGATATGTTTAAAAGCGATAACCGTGAAGGCTTCTTCATTGGTCCTAATCTCCTTATCCACGTACCTATCGTCGGTCTTGACCTGGATATCGCAGCCTTGTATAATGATCGTAAGACCGTGGCTGTCAATGAGGAAAAGATTCATCAGAAAGCTATCGACATCCCTTTGTATCTGCGAAAAGACTTCCGGATTCTCGGTCCTTTAGGCATCTTCGTAGGTGCCGGTCCGCAGGTGTCTTTCCAAATGGGTGATAAAGACTTTTCCTTACGCGACGTCAACTGGAAACTGAAAGAGTCGTATCTCAGCGTAAATGTCGGTGGTGGTGTTACGCTGAGTAACCTGCAGTTGGCCGTCAACTATGGCATTCCTATCGGTGATACGGCTAATGTGGAATGGAAGGATGCCGTTGACAAGACTCTCCATGTGCATTCCAAGGATAAGATATGGCAACTGTCCCTGTCTGTCCTTTTCTAATCATAGACGGGGACAGGGCCGCTTCATTCGGGGACTGGCTCTACCCGAGGGGTGCCTGTCCCCGGGTGTTACAACAGTATGCTGACGCAAAAGCCTCGAAGAGGCGATAGAGAATAGGCGGGGGTGTAACCCCCGTAAAAGAATAATCATTATATATAAGCCCTGCAGGGGCG
>CADBSW010000109.1 GCA_902797505.1 uncultured Prevotellaceae bacterium
ATGGCCATGTTCTTCATTTTCTCTGCTCTGTTGGGTATGTGCCTTCAGGTGACCAATGGCTATGCAGGACCGTTTATTACCAGTTTCAAAGGCAGTGTAGATGAGGCGATAGCCAATTCTTTTGCCGCCAATAATGCCACACTGCTCACCTCTATCTCACAAATCAGTGAGGCCCTCTGTATCCTGCTGATACCTTTCTTCCTGAAGCGTTTTGGTATCAAGGTGGTGATGCTCATGTCAATGTTTGCATGGGTGTTCCGCTTCGGCTTCTTCGGCTTAGGTAATCCTGCCATGCCTGGTGTGATACTCTTTGTGCTCTCATGTATCGTCTATGGTGTAGCCTTCGACTTCTTCAATGTCTCTGGCGGTATCTTCGTCGATCAGGAGTGCGAACCGTCTATCAAGGCGTCTGCGCAGGGCTTGTTCATGATGATGACCAATGGTGTGGGTGCTACCGTGGGAACCCTGGCTGCCGGTGAGATCGTCAACTCCTTCTGTTCTTGGGAGAACGGATACCTGGTAGGCAACTGGCAGATGTGCTGGTTTATCTTCTCTGCCTTCGCCCTGTTAGTGGGTATCTCGTTCGCATTGGTATTCCGTCCGGAGAAAGATAAGGTTAAACCCTGTTGATGATGGACAAGATACGTTTGCAGTTTAAGTCTGTATCAGAGATCGTCGGTTCTGAGGAGATGTGTCTGATGGTGCTTACCGATATGGAGGAGCAGCGTCAGATCACACTCTTCTGCGACCATGATATGGCTGTTCAGATAGAACTGCGCGTGAAGAAGGTGCCCATCACAGAGATCATGCTCCCCGAGGTGTTACAATCGTTGTTGTCGGCTGCCCACTGTGCTGATATGATGCTGTATTTCAGTAATATCATCGACGGACAGTATAAGGTGGGATTATACAACGCGTTTACCCCGGAGCCTATCCCCATACGTGCCAGCGATGCGGTGCTGCTATCTATCGTCGGCGATATCCCCATCTTTATCGATCCTAATCTGATGGCCCGTCAGTCGATGCGGTATTTCCCCAATACCAACGGCATATCACTGCCCATCAATACCATGACTAACGAGATGATCTCCGAGGCATTGCAGAAAGCTATCGAGGAAGAGAACTACGAGATAGCCTCCCATCTGCGTGATGAACAGCGCAGAAGAAACAACCATTCACAAGATCAAGCATGAAGGAAGAGCATTTTTTCTATGTCCCTGATGCCGTCACCGCCCAGCAGTTGTCTGAGGAGGAGGCGAAGCATGCCGTCAGGGTATTACGTCTGAAAGAGGGTGATCCCCTGTTCCTGACGGATGGTGTGGGGAATTTCTATCACGCCGTGGTCACCGAGGCATCCAACAAGCACTGTCGTTACAGCATTCAGGAGGTGTTGCCGCAACAACCGATATGGCAAGGCCATATCCATCTGGCCATGGCGCCCACCAAGATGATGGATCGGGTGGAGTGGTTTGTGGAGAAAGCCACCGAGATAGGCATCGATGAATTCTCTTTCCTCTCTTGTCGTTTCTCCGAACGGAAGGTCATCCGCCTGGATCGTGTGGAGAAAATCATCTTGTCGGCGGTCAAACAGAGTAAGAAGGCGTGGGTGCCTGTCGTTCATGAGATGGTCGACTTCAAGGCATTCATCGACAGTCATTCCTCGGGCATGCGTTTTATTGCCCACTGCTATGAGGAGATTCCCAAGGAGGATCTCTATGCGACGTTGTGTCAGTGTGATATACCTCCTCATGAGCGTGACATCACGGTATTGATCGGTCCAGAGGGTGATTTCTCTGTTGATGAGGTGCAGTATGCCATCAGTAAGGGATTCACCAGCATCTCACTGGGTGCCGCCCGCCTGCGCACAGAGACTGCCGCCCTCGTCGCCGTCATGACTGCGTCGATTAGTCAAAGAATCTAATCAGTTAAGGGTACAGGGCCCCTTTGGAGACCTGTACCCGATAAACACAATCATGCCGCCCCTATGATGGGGCGAGCATACCATAGTGTAAGAGCGACGAGAAGGAGCGGTTACATCCCTCTCCTGGAGAGGAGAGGGCGTGGGAGTAGTTGAAGCCCCTCCTTATGGTAAGGAGGGGTAGGGGTAGTTGAGAAAAAAGGACATTAGCAATTCCTTAATTCCTTTTTAAGGAATTGCGCCGTATATCCTCGATCACTCATCGCCACTTCCTCGGGCGTGCCGGTATTCATCACCTGTCCACCCTTGCGACCGCCCTCAGGACCCATGTCGATGATATAGTCGGCCAACTTGATCACATCCATGTTATGCTCGATGATGATCACCGAGTTGCCGCGATCCACCAGTTTGTTCATCACATCCATCAGGATACGGATATCCTCGAAGTGCAGACCGGTAGTCGGCTCATCCAGGATATACAGGGTCTTACCCGTATCTTTCTTCCCTAATTCCGTGGCCAACTTCACACGCTGACTCTCACCGCCGGAGAGGGTGGTGGAGGGCTGACCCAGTTTGATATACCCCAATCCTACCTCTTGGATGGTCTTGATCTTACGGAGTATATCTGGCACATTCTCAAAGAATTCCACGGCTTGGTTGATGGTCATGTCGAGGATGTCGGCGATGGATTTTCCCTTGTATCTCACCTCCAGTGTCTCACGGTTGTAACGCTTGCCGTGACACACCTCACAGGGCACCATCACATCGGGCAGGAAGTTCATCTCTATCGTCTTATAACCGTTACCGCCGCAGGCCTCGCAGCGCCCGCCCTTCACGTTGAAGGAGAAGCGCCCCGGTTTATAACCGCGTATCTTTGCCTCGGGCAGGTTGACGAAGAGCGAACGGATATCGCTGAACACCCCCGTATACGTGGCGGGGTTGGAGCGTGGTGTGCGGCCGATAGGTGTCTGGTCGACGTTCACCACCTTATCTATATGTTCGATGCCCTCGATACGGTCGTAGGGCATGGGCTTTTTCAGTGAACGGTAGAAATGCTGTGAGAGGATGGGTTGCAGCGTCTCATTGATGAGGGTTGACTTCCCTGACCCACTGACACCCGTCACCACGATGAGCATCCCTAAGGGGAAGGTCACGTCCACATGCTTCAGGTTATTGCCGCTGGCGCCATAGATCGTGATGCTCTTATGGTTGCCCTCCCGCCTTTTCTCGGGTATGGCGATGGTGCGCTGTCCCGTGAGATACTGGGCAGTAAGCGGCAACTCACCTTCTTTATCTGACAACAGTTGTTGTGGTGTACCTTGGAACACCACCTTACCGCCCTTGCGCCCGGCCTTCGGACCGATGTCTATCAGCCAGTCGGCATTGAGCATCATGTCTTTATCATGCTCCACCACGATCACGGTATTGCCGATGTCACGCAGTTCTTTCAGTGAAGTGATCAGTTTCTGGTTATCCCGCTGATGCAGTCCGATACTCGGCTCATCGAGGATGTAGAGCACGTTCACCAACTGTGATCCGATCTGTGTGGCCAGTCGTATGCGCTGACTCTCACCGCCCGAGAGCGATGCCGACTGACGGTTAAGCGCCAGGTAGTCGAGTCCCACGTCGAGCATGAATCCCAGTCGACTGTGTATCTCCTTGATGATCTCCTCGGCAATCTTCTGCTGCTGGGGCTCCAGGTGATGGAGCGCCTCGGTGAGCCAACTGTCGAGTTCACTAATATCCATCTGCGACAGTTCACCGATATTCTTATCCCATATCTTATACGACATCGCCTCACGGTTCAGTCTGCTGCCGTGACACTCCGGACAGGTGGCTACGGCCAGGAACTGGTCGGCCCATTTCTGACCGTTCTTCGTCTCGTCTTTCTCCATCACGTTACGCAGGTACTTGATGATACCGTCGAAGGCCATGAACATATCACTCGAGGTGTGTATCAGCTCTTTGCTGATCTTCACCTGACCGAAGGTGCCGTAGAGAATCTCTCGCATGGCCTCCTCGGGGATATCCTTCACCGGACTCTTCAGCGTCTCGTCGTATTTCTGCAGGATAGCCTCTATCTGCCAGAAGAGCAGTTGGTTCTTGTATTTTCCCAAGGGCACGATGGCTCCGTCGTAGATCGATATGTTCCGGTCGGGTATCACCTTGTCCATGTCTATCTCGTTGATATACCCCAGTCCCTTACATACCGGACAGGCACCCTCTGAGGAGTTGAAAGAGAACTTATTAGGTGCCGGGTCACTATACGAGATGCTGGTGGTGGGACACATCAGTCGCTTGCTGTAATACTTGGCATTGTTCGTGTCTTTGTTCACGATCATGATCAGTCCGCTGCCCTGTCGCATGGCCGTGGCCACCGACCGCCGCAGACGGTCCTCGGCAATACCTGGCTCCACCTTCATCTTGTCGATCACCACCTCGATATTATGGTTCTTATAGCGGTCCACCTTCATGCCGCGCTCTATCTCCTGGATGACTCCGTCGATGCGGATATACAGATACCCTTTCTTGCGCATGCTCTCGAAGAGTTCCCGGTAGTGACCCTTGCGGTTTCTCACCAGGGGCGCCAGGATATAGATGCCCTTGCCGGTGTAGTCGGTCTGTATCATGCTGATGACCTTCTCCTCGGTGTATTTCACCATCTTCTCACCCGTCATATAACTGTAGGCGGTGCCTGCGCGGGCAAAGAGCAGTCGCAGGAAGTCGTACACCTCAGTGACCGTTCCTACGGTTGATCGTGGATTCTTGTTGGTGGTCTTCTGCTCGATGCTGATCACCGGACTCAAGCCCGTAATCTTGTCAACATCAGGACGTTCCATTCCTCCGATAAAGTTTCTTGCGTAGGCCGAGAAGGTCTCTAAATAGCGGCGCTGGCCCTCGGCGAAGATCGTGTCGAAGGCCAATGATGATTTTCCCGATCCGCTCAGTCCGGTGATCACTGTCAGACTGTCACGCGGGATGTCCACATCGATATTTTTCAGGTTGTTTACCCTTGCTCCTAATACCGAGATGATACCTTTATTGTTACTCATGTGTGTTAGTTGTTTCTGTATATCCTCTTAACAGGTTCACATCCTTGCGGATATTATACTGGATGCCGTCGGCTCCCTTGGCCCTTACCAAGACGAAGTACACCCCCTGTTTCACATCCTTGCCATTGAACTTGCCATCCCACTCGCCGGCGGGGTCGTCCCACTCGTAGAGCTTCTGGCCCCAACGGTTGAAGATCGTGGCGTGAAACTCCACGATCGACTGGTATTCCTTCGCTTTATACGTGTCGTTCTTGGTATCGCCATTAGGGGAGAAAGCATTGGGCATCACCAGCTTACTCTCGGAGATCGTCACCTTCAGGGGCTGCTCCTCACTCCAGTATTCCTGCTGGTAGCTTATCGTGTCGGTGCCAAGCGTGAAGAGGGCGTAGAGCTCGATATGGTGGGTGCCCGCCTTGGTGAACGTTACCTCGGTATCCTCCTCGTAACGTATCAGGTATGGCTCCTCCTGACCCTCCATGGTGAAGCGCCATTCGTAATACCCCGTATAATTGCCTTGGTTAGACACATTCGCCTTGAAGAACGCCTTCAGCGGGGCATTTCCCTTGTACTCCGTACCGATGGTGGTCTCGCCCTTGTAGTCGGTGAACTCTGCCTCGGGGGCTATCGTCGGCACGTTGTCTGCCAGGGCCATCAGCGGCATGCACATCGCAAGGATGGCTATATAGATCTTTTTCCTCATCTTCAGAAAGTGTTTATGTCGTGAGCAATGCTCGTCACGAAGGGACAAAGTTACGAATTTATTTCGTATTTTACACCACTCTTCGCAAAAAAGATAAAAATAAATACCGTTGAGGGAATAAAAAGCCGAAAAACTTTTGTTCGCATGCCGATTTATGCTATCTTTGCATTAAAATTCATGATACATGAGAAAGTGCTTTAAGATTTTTACGATAATGCTCGCTATGATGTTCTCCGTGACCGTCATGGCGCAGACACAGCCTTACCGTGAGATGCACAAGGTGAAGAAGAAGGAGACCCTCTTCGGCATCTCGCAGCAGTATGGCATCACCGTGGACGAGCTCAAAAAGGCTAATCCCGAGATGCAGATGCCCGACTACAAGCTCAAGAAGGGCGACTATATCTATATCCCTTACCCCACGCCGCAGCCCACCATCCAGGTATCGGCCAATACGGTGAAGGTGACGAAGGATGATATCACCCAGCGGGCCATCCGTGTGGGAGTGATCCTGCCCCTGCATAATGTCGACGGCGATGGGCGCCGCATGGTGGAGTACTACCGTGGTTTGCTCATGGCCTGCAACGACCTCAAGAACGAGAATATCTCGGTGGACATCCATGCGTGGAACATCGATATCGACCATGATATCAACACGTTCATCACCAACCCCGAGGTGGCTAAGTGCGACATTCTCTTCGGCCCCCTCTACACCAAGCAGATGGATGCCCTCTCGAAGTTCGTGCAGCAGCATCATATCAAGCTCGTCATCCCGTTCTCCATCGAGGGGACGCACGTAGCCGACAACCCCTATATCTTCCAGGTATACCAGCGCCCGGAGGTGCTTAACCAGACGACCATCAACTGTTTCATGGCGCGCTTTGCCGGCTATCACCCCGTGTTCATCGACTGCAACGACAAGACGAGCACCAAGGGAGCCTTCACCACCGGACTGCGCAAAGAGTTGGAGGCCAAGAAGATCACGGCCAATATCACCAACCTCAATAATTCCGAGGAGGTGTTCGCCAAGGCCTTCGCCACCGACAAGCCCAATGTGGTGATCCTCAATACCGGTCGCTCACCTGAGCTCAACAGCGTCTTTGCCAAGCTCGACCAGCTATCCAAGAGTCACCCCAATATCCGTGTGTCGCTCTTCGGCTATCAGGAATGGCTGTTGTATGAGAAATACGACATGGAGAATTTCTCCAGGTTCGACACCTATATCCCCACCTATTTCTATTACAATACCGTGGCGGCCAAGACGCAACAGCTCGAGAACAGCTATCGCCGTTCCTTCGGCGTGAGCATGCAGGATGCCAAGCCCCGCTTTGCCATCACCGGCTATGACCAGGCGATGTTCTTCCTGCGCGGACTGCACCAGAAAGGGTGGAATTTCGTGGGCACCGAACAGTCGGTGGGCAACGTGCAGACCAACTACCGTTTTGTGAAGGTAGGTGATCGTGGCGGTTATCAGAACAACTATTTCATGTTCATCCACTACAACCGCAACAAGTCAATCTCAACCATTGTGTACTAACGATGAAACAGCGACTGTTATCCATACTCCTCGTTTTCCTCGTAGTCACGGCCGTGCATGCCCAGGTGGGTAAGTACCGCAGCGACCTGGCCATCGGCTTTAATGGCGGTATGGCCCTGAGCAACGTGGGTTTTACCCCCAAGGTGAACCAGACGTTCCATTCGGGTATGACCGGCGGACTGTCGTTGCGCTATACCTGTGAGAAATATTTCAAGACGATCTGCTCGGTGCGCGCCGAGTTCAACTATGCGCAGCTGGGCTGGAAGGAGGAGATCCTCGACATCCACGACCAGCCTGTCATCAACGGCATTACCAACGAGCCCGAGCGCTATGCCCGCACGCTCAACTATTTCCAGGTGCCCGTCATGGCGCATCTGGCATGGGGTAAGGAGGATAAGGGTATCAACTTCTTCTTCAGCGCCGGTCCGCAGTTGGGCTATTACCTCAGCGATAAGGTAGACACCAACTTCGATGTGACGCAGCGCAACACCACCGACCGTGTCAACAACGTGGTGGTGCAGGATACCACATCGGTGCAGAACAAGATCGACTACGGCATCACCGCCGCCTTCGGTATGGAGTATACTGTTCCCCGTGTGGGGCATTTCCTCGTGGAGGCCCGTTACTACTACGGCTTGGGGAATATCTATAAGGACACCAAGCGCGACTACTTCGGTAAGTCGAACATCAGCAATATCATCTTCAAGGTGAGCTACCTGTTTGACATCACTCGGAGCAAGCGCGATCAATGAGATAATAATCTATATTCATGTATAACTATAAAATCTAAAAAAAACTATGTTTGAAGGTCAACCGAAAGGACTATGGGCATTGGCGCTGGCCAATACCGGTGAGCGATTCGGCTATTATACGATGATAGCTGTCTTCGCGTTGTTTTTGAGAGCCAACTTCGGACTCTCTGCTGCTATGGCGGGTACGATCTACAGTACCTTCCTCATGCTTGTGTATTTCTTCCCCCTCATCGGAGGTATCATGGCCGATAAGTTTGGCTTCGGCAAGATGGTGACCATCGGTATCGTCATCATGTTCCTGGGCTATCTGTTGTTGGCAGTGCCCCTCGGTGGAGGTACTGTCGCACTCATCGCCATGCTGGCCGCCTTGCTGCTGATCGGTTTCGGCACCGGTCTGTTCAAGGGCAACCTGCAGGTCATGGTGGGTAACCTGTACGACGATGCCCTGTATGCGGGCAAGCGCGATGCCGGTTTCTCTATTTTCTACATGGCCATCAATATCGGTGCTCTGTTTGCTCCTACCGCTGCCGTGAAGATCAAGGAATATGCTGAGACCGCTTGGGGATACAGTGGCAACGACGCTTATCACTTCGCTTTTGCCGTGGCTTGCCTGTCACTCATCTTGTCTATCGCCATCTACTATATCTTCCGCAGCACCTTCCGTCACACCGAGGGTGGCAAGAACGCCAAGGATCAGGCTGTGCAGCCCGTCGAGGAGTTGTCTAAGGAAGAGACCAAGCAGCGCATCGTGGCTCTCTGCCTGGTGTTCACCGTGGTGATCTTCTTCTGGATGGCCTTCCACCAGAACGGTCTGTCGCTGACCTACTTCGCCAATGAGTTCACCGCCAGCGAGGCATCAGGTGTGCAGAGCATGCCTTTCAACGTATGGAACCTCGTGGCTATCATCATCATGGTGTACGGTCTGTTCGGATTCTTCCAGAACAAGACCTCCAAGGGTAAGACCTATGCTGCCATCGCCGTGGCTGTGGCTGCTCTCTTCTTAGGATGGCAGTACAGCAACCTCACCGGCAGTGTGAAGGTGAGCGCTCCTATCTTCCAGCAGTTCAACCCCTTCTATGTAGTAGCCCTCACCCCGGTGAGCATGGCTATCTTCGGATCGCTGGCCAAGAAGGGCAAGGAGCCCTCAGCACCCCGTAAGATTGCTTACGGTATGCTCATCGCCGCCGCTGCCTACTGTCTGATGGCCTTTGCCAGTGTGGGTCTTCCCATGCCGCAGACCGAGATCGTCAATGGTGAGAAGGTGGCTATGCACGTGGCCGACGTTACTCCTAACCTGCTGATCGGCACTTACCTCGTGCTGACCTTCGCCGAGCTGCTGCTCTCTCCGATGGGTATCTCCTTCGTGAGCAAGGTAGCTCCTCCCAAGTACAAGGGTATGATGATGGGTGGTTGGTTCGTGGCCACCGCCATCGGTAACCAGCTCGTCATGGTAGGCGGTCTGTTGTGGGGCGCCGTTCCTATGTGGGCCGTATGGAGCGTCTTCATCGCCGTCTGCTTGGTGGCAGCCCTCTTCATGTTTGCCATCATGAAGCGCCTCGAGAAGGTCTGCTAAGCACTCAAGGTTATCCAATAATACCGGGGACTGGCTCAGTGAAGTGCCTGTCCCCGTTATTTATTACGGACCTCAATTCCTCATTAATTATTACATCCCATGGCCATTCATATCTACACCCTCACATCCGATCTCCACGACGAGCAGACGGTCGATACCACCACCCGGCAGTTCTTAGCCACCCTCGGTCACGACTACGTGTTCAGGGGACACGACTATTCCGACTACGGTGAGGCCCCGCTGTCGCTCCTCTTCGTGCGCACCGGAGGCACCGAGGGACTCTTCCTGCGCCTCTTGCCACAGCTGCGGCAGCAGACTGACCAACCCTTCTACCTGCTCACCTCGGGCACCAGCAACTCTCTGGCCGCCTCGATGGAAATCCTCTCATACCTCAACGCCCACCGGCTGCGCGGCGAGATCCTGCATGGCGACAGCGCCTACCTGCAGCATCGTATCTCTCTGCTCATGCGGGTGGAGCAGGCCAAACGACGGTTCCGCGACTGTCGGTTAGGCATCATCGGCAAACCGTCCGACTGGCTGATCGCCAGCGACTACGACCCCGTGCGTATCTTCAGTTCTTTGGGTATCACCATGGTGGATATCCCCATGGCCGAGATGCTGCAGGTGTACCACGCCCTGCCCATCGATGATGAACCGATGGGAACGTCGCTGACCACCGACGAGCGTATCCTGCGTGCCCTGCCGGGCGCCCACCATATCTATAAGACGCTTCGCCAGCTCGTCGACCAGTATCAGCTGAGCGGACTCACCCTGCGCTGCTTCGACCTGCTCACCAGTGTGCAGAACACCGGTTGCATGGCCTTGGCGCGCCTCAATAGCGAGGGTATCGTGGGCGGCTGCGAGGGCGACGTGCCCACCATGCTGTCGATGATGATCGCCCAGGCCCTCTTCGGCGTCTCCGGCTTCCAGGCAAACCTCAGCCGTATCGACCACGCCACTGGCGAACTGCTCTTCGCTCACTGCACCATCCCCCTGGATATGGTGGAGCGCTATGAGCTCGACACCCATTTCGAGTCGGGCATCGGCGTGGGCATCCGTGGCTATGCCCCCAACGGCCCTGTCACCATCTTCAAGGTCAGTGGCGATCTGCGCCGCTCGTTCATCGCCGAGGGCGAGCTCGTGGCCTCCACCAGTGAGCCCAACCTCTGTCGCACGCAACAGCGCATCCGCCTGTCGGATCCCTCGCAAGCCCGTTACTTCCTCACCGAGCCCATCGGCAACCACCACGTCATCCTCCCCGGTCACGTCGCCGACTGCCTCCACGAACTTCATTATAAGTGAAGAGTGAAGAATCTTAAGGATTAAGAGTAAAGAATTTAGCCCTTTAGGGCGACACAGCATAGGCGGGGGCGTAAGCCCCCGTAATAAAGGGTGAGGAATAATAAAGCCCTTTAGGGCGACAGAGCATAGGCGGGGGTACGTAAGCCCCGAGGAAGTAGCCCCCTCCAACTCCCCCGAAAGGGGAGGGAAA
>CADBSW010000110.1 GCA_902797505.1 uncultured Prevotellaceae bacterium
GTCAGATTAAATGCACTTTTGTAGATGAGAAGTATTTGCCTAATTAACTGCACTATAGGACGTGCATTTACTTTGGCAATTTATATTTTGAAAGAATAATTGCCAGAACCGAAAACTACATCGTATAAGGTTATAGAAGATGGTGTTGTCACCGGGTGAGAGGAGAAGAACTGATGGATAATACGGAAAGAAAGCTGAAGAAGCTGTTTGATTTTCAGAAATTTGAGAAGGAGCCGGGACTGCAGAGTGTGATAGACGATGTGAAGCAGGACAGAGCCGGAATAAACAGGCTTTCGGATGATGACCTTGAGTTTGTGGCCGGAGGTGCCGGTAAAGGTGCTTTCGAAGATGATCCGCAGGCAAACGGCAGGTGCAAGGTGAAGGGTTGCAGCGGATATTTACGGAAGCTTCCGGGCGGTGGATATATATGCGCGAGCTGCGGGCAGGTGTATGACAAGAACAGGCAGCCTGTCACGAAGGGAAGCGGCTTCGACCTGAACTGACCCGGAGGTTTCATAACAACTGGATAACATCTTATTTTTCCATGAGATCGGGCAGGCAACTGCCCGATTTTTGTCTTGATTTATACTCTCATAGTAAGTAATATATATAGTTGCACGTAATTGTTAAATTTTTATAAGAAGAGAGGTTTATAGAATGGCAAACGTAGATTTAACGAAGTATGGCATCACCGGTGCCACCGAGATCATCCACAATCCTTCTTTTGAGTTTCTCTATGAGGAGGAGATGAAGAGCGACCTTACAGGCTTTGATAAGGGCGTGCTGACAGAGCTCGACACAGTCAACGTCATGACAGGTGAGTTCACAGGAAGGTCTCCCAAGGATAAGTACATCGTAATGGACGAAAACTCAAAGGATACCGTATGGTGGACCACAGACGAGTATCCCAACGACAACCATGTCATGACTGAGGAGACATGGGCTGCTGTCAAGGAGATCGCCAAGAAGGAGCTCTCAAACAAGAGGCTCTTCGTCGTAGATGCATTCTGCGGTGCAAACAAGGATACGAGAATGGCTGTCCGCTTCATCATGGAAGTGGCATGGCAGGCTCACTTCGTAAAGAACATGTTCATCCAGCCTACAGAAGAGGAACTGGAGAACTTCGAGCCAAACTTCGTGATCTACAATGCTTCTAAGGCAAAGGTAGAGAACTACAAGGAGCTGGGTCTGAACAGTGAGACTTGCGTAGCTTTCAATACTACTACTCGTGAGCAGTGTATCATCAACACTTGGTATGGTGGTGAGATGAAGAAGGGTATGTTCTCTATGCAGAACTACTACTTGCCATTGCAGGGTATCGCTTCTATGCACTGTTCTGCTAACACAGACATGCAGGGTGAGAACACCGCTATCTTCTTCGGTCTTTCAGGAACAGGTAAGACGACCTTGTCTACCGACCCGAAACGTCTGTTGATCGGTGACGACGAGCATGGATGGGATGATGAGGGTGTGTTCAACCTCGAAGGCGGTTGCTATGCTAAGGTGATCAACCTTGACAACGAGAGCGAGCCCGATATCTACAATGCCATCAAGCGTAACGCTCTGTTGGAGAACGTGACTGTTGATGAGAACGGTAAGATCGATTTCGCTGATAAGAGCGTGACAGAGAATACCCGTGTAAGCTATCCTATCGATCATATCACCAATATCGCCAAGAAGGTGAACGGTAAGAGTGCCGGTCCAGATGCTAAGCAGGTAATCTTCCTTTCTGCTGATGCCTTCGGTGTTCTGCCTCCAGTATCTATCCTGACTCCGGAGCAGACCAAGTACTACTTCCTTTCTGGCTTTACTGCTAAGTTAGCTGGTACAGAGCGTGGTATCACAGAGCCTACTCCTACATTCTCTGCTTGTTTCGGTCAGGCATTCCTCGAGTTGCATCCTACCAAGTATGCTGAGGAGCTGGTGAAGAAGATGGAGAAGAGCGGTGCCAAGGCTTATCTGGTGAACACTGGTTGGAACGGTACAGGCAAGCGTATCTCTATCAAGGATACCCGTGGTATCATCGACGCTATCCTGAATGGCGCTATCAATAAGGTAGAGACCAAGCATCTTCCTTACTTCGATTTCGAGGTACCTGTAGAGCTCGAGGGTGTTGATCGCAGAATCCTTGATCCTCGCGATACTTACGAGGCTGACGGCGTATGGGAAGAGAAGGCAAAGGATCTTGCTGCACGCTTCATCAAGAACTTCAAGAAGTACGAGGGTAACGAGGCTGGTAAGGCACTGGTTGCTGCTGGTCCGAAACTGTAAGCGTTTTATTTGGGCGAGATATCGGGGCCCGATATCTCGACTTTTCGCTATCTCGAGATTACGAGATCTCGTTATCACGATAATCAATAATCCCCACCTAACCCGGTGGGGATTATTGATTTATGTCAAATAAAAAACTCGCAGTAAAAAATTTTGTTTGAAATATTTGTGTGGGCGCACAAAAGTGCTTACCTTTGCATTGCATTCGTGAGAATGCTTCCATTTTAAGTTTTCATAGGTTAGTAGTTTGATAGATTTAAGGTAAAGATTATGTTATTA
>CADBSW010000111.1 GCA_902797505.1 uncultured Prevotellaceae bacterium
ACTGCTTCGGTCAGTAGAGTGTTCTTCCAGAACTTTCATCATGGCAGCGTTGCACTTGCCAGGTGCATGCACATGCCTGATGGGGATTGCCAGTGCTATAAATTCGTAGATGTACCATGACAGGTCGAGTATTCCTTCGTCCTCGTCAACTATCACGAGCTCATCATCCTCGTTGTTTTCTTCTCCTAACTTCACGACCAGACGATTGTCTGCCGCTATCAGCTGCTCCATATCATCCATGCACAGGTTGCAGGGAATAGTGACCAGCCCCTCGGTGTGGAGCATCAGCTCCCAAAACATACGTGTCTTGCGGACCTCTACCTTCACATGTACCTGACCGGCACTTATCTCAGAGGATTCTATCTCCTGAAAATAAGTATCATCAAGGGTGTATTCGAGTGTTGTCAACCCTTCCTGCAAACCCTTTAAATCAATCTTTAGAGACTCTGACTGATACATATCTTTATGTAGCGAAGACACCATGTCCACACTTTGGGGTGCAAAGTTACAAATATTTTTTAAATAAAATCACAACTTATTTGATAAAAAACGATTATCTATAAAAAATAATCTAAATCTTGCACGTAGACAGGGGTGTTTGTGCAGGGTATAACCGTCATGCGAAATAGGTAACATGACTATCGCACTTGAAGAGTGCTGATGACAGTCCGGAGGCTCCGGACTCTGAGTCCAGGGTATTCGGACTGGTAGTCCGGAGGCTCCGGACTACCAGGTGTTATTACTACAGCCATCACGGACACAGTAAAAACGAGAGAGATTTATTTCTTTAATTGTATCACTACGACACCATTCTTTCCTTTCTCACCATATTTCTTTGTGGCATCTTCATTCTTAAGAATGGTCATACTCTCAATCTTGGCCGGATCAATCTTCTGGATGTCTGCCCAATTCATCTCCTTGCCGTCAACGACATACAGAGGCTGGACATTTCCAGGCGTTCCCATGTGTATGGTTGAGCCCGACGGTGCATTGACATCTGTCTTGCCGCCATACAACAGGAAGCTGATGGGCACGGTATAATTCACGCGGACAGGTTCTCCATTCTGCATACCGGGATTCCACTTCGGCATAGCCTTTACCACTCTTATCGCTTCCTCATCAAGTGCAGGGGTTACCGACTTGACCACGCGTACATTAGTAATAGAGCCGTCTTTCTCTACGACGAAAGAGACGATCACCCTACCCTGCTGTTTGGCATCCTGAGCCTCCTTCGGGTATTTCATATTATCCTGGAGCCATTTCATCAGAGCGGGCATACCACCGGGGAACTGGGGCATCTGCTCTACCACATCAAAGACCTTACCATTGGAGGCATTCTCCTTCTCCATCACAAAAGACAACTTAGAGGCATTGGCCTTGGTCACCTGCATGCTGACTGTCTTATAGCCTACGTACATCACGTCAATCCAGGAACCTACAGGAACATCCTTCATTCGGAAAAGTCCTTCGGGATCGGTTACCGAGCCCTTCTTTGTTCCACGGATCAAGATGGCAGCTCCTATTACTGGCTTACCGTCGATGTCTACCACCTTACCGACCACTTCCACATTCTCTTCTGTTTCCTCCACTTGCACGAGGGGTTGTTCTTGTGTCGGCGTCATCTCATTCTTCATCTCAGTAACAGCCTGACTGACCACCGCATCACTCTCACTCTGTATCTGTTCAGCTACGGCATCTACATGTGGATTAGCGAAAGCTACAACAGCCAACGCGGCCATGGGCACGACTACCAAAGCCTTCATCTTATGCCATGGATTAGATTGTTTCATTTGCATCATAGTAATTCTGGTTTTTAATGAATGATAATTAAGATAGTTTGCCATGGAGAACAGGTGTTCGCCCACGGACTTTTTTATAAGCAGCATCTGATACTGCTTGGCGTCGACTCCTCTGTTGATAACGGCCTGGTCGGCCTCGTATTCGTGCACATTCTGTAATTCCCTCTTCAACAGCCACGAGGCGGGGTTGAACCACTGAAAGATGATTAACAGATTGGCTAACACGATATCATAAGAATGATATAGTTGCACATGTGCCAACTCATGCGTGAGTATCTCCTCAGGATGCTCCTGGTAATCGTCCTTACCTATTATTATATTGTTGAACCATGAGAATGGTGAGGTCAACTCTCGCATGACGATGACGCGCGCTCCCTGAATATGAATCACCTCGTCTTTTCCTTTCTTAATTTTAAATAACAGGTGACAAACGGAGAAGATCATACGAAGGAAGAAAACGATCCATCCCGCTATCAGTAACAAGGCAACACAACCCATGAAGGTTATGCGAGATGTTGATGCGGCATCTGGTATCACACTGCCTTGCAAAATCAGGTCTTCGATCATCACCATCCCTTCATTCACCGGGGAGGGTGAAGAAAGACTAATCTTGATGAGCGGTATGACCAATGAGAGGAAGATCACACTGAGCAGCATCACCCTGTTGAAACGATGGAACGTCTCTTTGCTCAAAAATAACTTGTACAACAGGTAAAAGACGATTAGGCAAAGGGCCACCTTTAAGGTATAGACGATTATCATTATTTACCTCCTTCCACCATCTTGATCAATTCCTTCAGTTCCTCCACTGTAATCTTCTCGTCCTTAACCAACGTGTTGACTACATTCATATAACTCTTTCCAAAGAATTTATTCACTACATTCTGCAGCGAACCGCCACGGTAATCCTCACGAGTGATCTTCGCAAAGTATTTGAAGCATCTGGCCGTAAGTGCCCGATGATCCAGGAAATCTTTCTCCTCCAAAATCTTCACCAACGTACTCAGGGTATTCACATGGGGCTTAGGGTAGTCATAATGCGATTGTAATTCCACGATCCTCATGTCACCATACTCCCAGAATAGGTTCATGATCTCTTCTTCTTTCTGCGTTAACGTCTTCATACAACAGATACTTTTAGGTTTCTGTTGCAAAGTAACTAAAAAGTTTAGTTATATAACGAATTATTTTAGTTAATAAAACTAAAAGACTTAGTTATTTAACAAAACCCCACCCTAAACCCCCAAAAGAAGAACTATTAACTATTAACTTTTAACTATTAACTACTAACCATAATCCCTACCCCTTCCTCAACTCGATACGGAAGGTAGTTCCCTTACCCACTTCGCTATTAACGACAAAGATCCTGCCTTTGTGATATTCCTCCACAATCCTCTTTGCCAGGGACAAGCCCAGTCCCCAACCGCGTTTCTTGGTGGTAAAACCGGGTTTAAAGACATGCTTGATATCTTTCTTCCTGATACCCTTGCCGGTATCCGACACCTCGATGGCGATATGCTCACCCTCGTCTTGAAGGAAGAGCGTGATCTTGCCACTGCCATTCATCGCATCTACGGCGTTCTTGCAAAGGTTCTCTACCACCCACTCAAAGAGGGCGGCATTAATCCTGGCATACACCTCCTGCCGAGGGAAAACCTTTTCTATGACCACTTTGTCAGAAGTGCGATGACGCATATAGTCAGCCACGTTATTCATCACATCCAGGAGATTTACGGTGCTCAGTTCCGGAACAGAACCGATCTTCGAGAAACGCTCAGCGATCAACTGCAGACGGTTGACGTCATGCTCCATCTCAGGAATCAGTTCATCATCAGGATAATTCTCCTTCAACACCTCTGTCCAAGCCATCAGACTACTGATCGGAGTACCCAACTGGTGGGCCGTCTCTTTCGACAGACCAACCCAAACTTTATTCTGCTCAGCTTTCTTGGAGGTCAAAAGGGCAAAGATAGCGATAATCACAAAGATCATCACGACACCCAACTGTATGTAAGGATACACATTGAGTCGTTTGATCATCAACGACTCGTCATAGCAGACATCAATATAATCGGATGAACTCTCAAGATTAATACGGATAAAGCGTTTCATCTTCTTCATCCGTTGTACCTCGCTTTGCAGATAAAGCAAGGAATCAGCCTTATTCTTCTCACGGATCTTCACATTACGGAAAGCAGTGATCTGCTGATCGTCATCAATCACGATCACAGGAATAGAGTTGTTATCTTCTATCACTTTCAAGACAAGATTCAAATCGGTATTCGTATCGGGCATATTCAATGAGCGCATTGCCTCTGCCCATAGCTCCATCCTACTTTTTTCTTGGTCAGCAAGATCCTTAACCAGATAGTGAGATACAACCAACGAGGCAGCGGCAATGACAATAGCTGCCACCACTAATAAAATCTTCGTCTGTTGTATCCTATCCGTCCATTGCATGATAGAATAACGTGGAATAAGGTGATTTAGTATAATGAAAACGACAAACAAAAAAAGAGGTCCCTGTCCATCTGGACAAGAACCTCACTCTTGAAAAAAGGCGGCTACCTACTCTCCCACATTGCATTGCAGTACCA
>CADBSW010000112.1 GCA_902797505.1 uncultured Prevotellaceae bacterium
CAAATTCACGTTCTAAATCGTTCATTCTTTCTTGATTCTTAATTCGTCATCTGATAGTAAGTCACACTAAGGAGGCAAAAAACTACAGTATCGGACGTTTTTTTACAAAGATAGTTATTTTTACCTGTTTTTTATTAAGAAAGACAATGGATATCAACTTAATATGTAAAACTACTGTGCATATCTTATTAATAATAGAATTATACAAAAAAGCGTAACGCATATTTGTATAATTGAATTTGGCAGACACCAATAAAAACACCAGCGAGACAAACAAATAAAAATTGTCTATCTCGCTGGTATTAAATGGTTTTAGACTTGAATAAGCCTATTAATACTCATCCTCGTTGAACAGAAAATCCTCTTTTGTAGGATAATCCGGCCATATTTCCTCTATACTTTCGTAGACATCTCCTTCATCTTCAATCTCCTGCAGATTCTCCAACACCTCAAGGGGTGCACCTGAGCGAATTGCATAGTCAATCAACTCCTCTTTTGTTGCAGGCCAAGGAGCATCTTCCAACTTAGAGGCCAGTTCTAATGTCCAATACATAGTCTTAAATTTTTACGCATTAATAATCGAGCGCAAAAGTAATATTTTTTTTAATATTACCTAAGGTTTTCTCCAAGTTTTTTCACGAACACCAACAACAAAGTTCAATTTTCTTGCCAAAACAAATAAATAGTCAGACAAACGATTGATATAATGGGTTACTTCGGGTGCTAAAGAGGTTGTTTCACCTAAGAAGAAGACTCTTCTCTCTGCACGTCGGCATACAGTACGACAGACGTGTGCCAATGCTGCTTCATGGCATCCACCGGGTAAGATAAAAGATGTCTGCGGTGGAATACTGGCGTTTATCTCATCAATCTGCTGCTCAAGAATCTCCGTCTCTTCTGCAGACAAGGTATAAGAAGGTGCCAATGGTGTCTTTGACCTGTCGGTTGCGAGATAAGAGCATACTGTAAACAAGTTTCGCTGGGTACGGATGATCAGGTCTTTGTCTTCGCCATCTTTCATCCACGAAGCAAGCATACCTAAATGGGCACTCAGTTCATCAACAGTACCATATGCCTCAATACGGGCATTCGTCTTTCTCACCTTAACACCACCGACCAAGCTGGTTACACCATCATCGCCTGTCTTTGTATATACTCTTGTTATTGCCATAATTTCAGGTATTAAAAATTGACTATATAATTTTCCTTATAACGTTTCTTGTTAAAAAATATTATTCCGCAGTAGTACAAATCAAAGGTTGTGATACAATCCGGATCCTCAACAATCTGAGTCCAAAAGGCTTTCGTCTCACGATTTTTCTTTATATGATGGATAATAAACATCGAGTTGTCATCCACATATTTTTTTGCAACGCCGAAAAACCGTTGATAATCGTCTGTGGGTTCTATACATAGAATATCTATTCTGCCCACTTTTCGCAACGCTTCGCGATAAACGTCCTCTTTCTGTCCTGATTCTATTTTCATGATATTAGAGGAGTAGCATCCGGCTGCCATATACTTGGCATAAGCATCTGTCGTAGGAGAGAATTCGATAATAGTACCGGCCTGTTTCCAGTTTGCTATACGAAAATACAGCCGACAGAGTTTGCGCGTGCGCTTATCCAAACCTGGTATCTGTTCTTGCAGCCTATCATAGGCGTAGTAAGGATAGTGCTCATTAACCACATTTCGGTTGAACTGATAGGCCCAAGGCGACTGGACGCCAAAGCCTAAACTATTTCTCCATCGCTGCAACCATACAAGAGATCTCCCCAATATGTACATGTGCATCATTTTTTCCGAACGCAAACATACATAATTTTTTCGTAAAATACAAATTTTACAATAAAAAAAACAAAAGAGGGCTAAGAATAGCCCTCTTTCAACCTGTTATTGAAGAAGATTATTTCTCAATCTGATGAGAATTCAGCATGTTCTTCGGGTCTAATGCCTCGTCAAGTTTCTCCTTTGTCATCAGTCCGCGTTCCAACACAATATCATAGACTGAGCGGTTTGTCTCTAAGGCTTCCTTTGCCACCTTCGTGCTGGTCTTATAACCAATATAAGGATTCAGCGCTGTCACGATACCGATAGAGTTCTTGACCATCTCGTAGCAATGCTCTTTATTTACGGTGATGCCAAGGATACACTCCTCTGTCAGTGTATCGATAGCATTGCGCAACCAGGTAAGACTCTCAATGAGTGACTCGGTGATGACTGGCTCCATCACGTTCAACTGCAACTGACCAGCTTCTGCAGCGAAGCTAACTGTGGTGTCATTACCGATAACCTTGAAGCAAACCTGATTGACAACTTCTGGGATGACCGGATTAACCTTACCTGGCATAATAGAAGATCCAGGAGCCTTCGGAGGAAGGTTAATCTCATGTAATCCACAACAAGGACCAGAAGCCATCAGACGAAGGTCGTTACAGATCTTTGACAACTTAACAGCCACACGTTTCAAAGCAGAAGAGTAGCTTACATAAGCTCCTGTATCCGGTGTAGCCTCCACCAGGTCGCTTGCAGCGGTAAATGGCTCACCCGTCAGTTTACTCAGATTGGCAGCACACAACTCTGCAAAACCGGGTTCTGCATTCAGACCAGTACCGATAGCAGTACCACCCATATTGATCTCATGCAGCAGTTTAACGTTACGATCAAGATTAAGGATCTCTTCCTCAAGGTTGTTGGCATAAGCATTAAACTCCTGACCACTGGTCATAGGAACAGCATCCTGCAATTGGGTACGACCCATCTTGATAACGTCCTTAAATTCATTTCCTTTATAACGGAGAGCACTGATAAGACCCGTAAGACTAGCCACCAAATTCTTGTTCATACGAATCAAGGCCAAACGGATGGTTGTGGGGAATACATCGTTGGTGCTCTGGCCGCAGTTGCAGTGGTCGTTGGGATAGCAATACTGATAATCACCCTTCTCATGACCCATAATCTCAAGGGCACGATTAGCGATCACCTCATTAGCATTCATGTTAACCGATGTACCAGCACCACCCTGCATCATATCGACTGGGAAGTTCTCATGCCACTTACCATCAATGATCTCACGACAAGCCTGTGAGATAGCTGCGGTAATCTCATCGTTGATTACACCTAATGCGTTATTAGTCTGAACGGCTGCAAGCTTAACATAAGCGATTGCAATAACGTAGTCAGGATAATCACGCATCTTTGTACAAGAGATGTGATAATTATTGATAGCACGCTGTGTCTGTACGCCGTACAAAGCATCAGCAGGTACTTTGAGCTCACCTAACAGGTCGCTCTCAACTCTAAATTTTTCTGTTGACATAATCTTGTATTATATTAAAAAGGTTATATAATTGAATTTATCATCGTTTGATCAATACTGACTGCAAAAGTAGGAAGAATTATGCATAGAAACAACTATAAAACAGTTTTTTTTTAGATAGAAGGAATAATTTTGGAAAAATAAAGATTATGATGTTTATATACATATAAAAAAGAGGTCCCTGTCCATCTGGACAAGAACCTCACTCTTGAAAAAAGGCGGCTACCTACTCTCCCACATTGCATTGCAGTACCA
>CADBSW010000113.1 GCA_902797505.1 uncultured Prevotellaceae bacterium
CATCGTTACTCCGTTCACCGCAGGTCGTTGACCTGCGGCTACTGAGCGTTGACGCCTTCAGCGTCATGTGCCAACTGCTGTATTATTAACATCCTCCTGATGTCTTCTAATATTTGAAGCAGTTCCTCTTTCGTTTCGGCACGGAGGAGGGCGATGCGGGTCTTGCGGAAGTCGGGGATGCCCTTGAAGATGGGACTGGCGGCGAGGTGTCGGCGGGTATGGAGGATAGCGCGCAGTTCGTTGCGGGGATCCTCTGGTCCACGTTCCTCGGCGATGTGCTTCAGGTTGATATCCAACTGTTCTTTCAGGATATCGATCTTACGGTTGATGTCAAAGGTGGCATCTGCAGGTTTACCGTCGAGGTAGTCGCGTATCTCTTTGAAGATCCAGGGGCGACCGAAGGTGGCTCTGCCGATCATCACGGCATCTACGCCATAGCGTTCGAATGCCTGTCGGGCTTGCTCGGGCGTGGTGATATCACCATTGCCAATGATGGGGATGGTGATGCGGGGATTGTTTTTCACCTCTCCTATCAGTGTCCAGTCGGCCTCGCCGGTATACATCTGTGAACGGGTGCGCCCATGGATGGTGAGTGCCTGGATACCACAGTCTTGCAGTTGTTCGGCCAACTCGGTGATGATGAGCTGTTCTTGGTTCCATCCCAAACGGGTTTTCACGGTGACGGGTGTGTTGACGGCCTTTACTACCTCACGGGTGATATCCAGCAGTAAAGGGATATTCTGTAGCATACCGGCACCGGCACCCTTACCTGCCACCTTCTTGACCGGACAGCCGAAGTTGAGATCGATCACATCGGGATGGGCCTCTGATTCTACGATCTTGGCGGCCTCTACCATCTGCGGTACGTCACGACCGTAGATCTGAATGCCCACTGGGCGTTCCTCGTCGGCGATGGTCAGTTTGTTGATGGTACTTTTCACCGAGCGGACCAATGCTTCGGCAGAGACGAACTCGGTGTAAACCATGGAGGCTCCGAAACGTTTGCATAGTTTGCGGAACCCGATATCCGTAACGTCTTCCATCGGTGCGAGGAAGAGTGGACGGTCTTCAAATGTGATATTTCCTATTTTCATATTAAAAAAACGTTAGCTTTATTGGCGGGGACAGGCACCCCCTGCGGGTTGAGCCTGTCCCCGAGTGACTGAGCCTGTCCCCATGTTTATTCGGGGGTTGACACCCCCACGGGGGCTTACGCGCCCGCCTATGCTGTGTCGCCCCTACGGGGCTCTAAACTCTAAACTCTAAGCCGTAAGCCCTAAACTATAGACTTTAAATTCTTCACTCTTCACTCTTAACTCTTCACTTTATAAGATGGTATTTCCCGCCGACCACCGAACGGAGGATCCCTTTCATCTCGAGTTCGAAGAGGAGGGCGGAGAGGCGAGAGATGGGGATGTTGGTGGTGACGGTGAGTCGGTTGATCTGTTGATCATTGTCGGCGGACAGCACATTGATGATTTTTTGTTCATCTGCCGACAGGGTGGGGAATAGTTGTCGCTCGATGCCCTGCTGTTGTGCTTGTTGCAGTTGGCTGTCTTCCTGCCATCCCATGGCCTCCACAAAGTCTTGTGCACAAGTAATCAATGAGGCGGTCTGCTCCCGTATCAGTCGGTTACACCCTTCAGAGTATTTCGCCCCCACAGCACCCGGGAAGGCGAAGGTGTCGCGGTTGTAGTCACGTGACAGTCGTGCGGTGATCATTCCACCACCATGGGCGGCACTCTCTACGAGGATGGTGGCGTCGGCCATGCCAGCCACGATCCTGTTTCTCCTGACGAAGTTTACCTTGTCGGCATTGGTATGGGTGAAGAACTCGGTGAGTAATCCACCCTGATGGAGCATGGCATCAGCGGTCGGTTTATGTCGTGGCGGATAGAGGTAGTCGAGACCGTGGGCCAATACTGCCACGGTGTCAAATCCATTCTCCAAAGCACTGCGGTGCGCGTTGATATCCACGCCGTATGCCATGCCGCTGACGATCAGCACTTGCGGACAGAGTTGTCGGAGATCTTTGACAAACCGCTGGATGAGATCTTGTCCATAGGTTGTGCATTTTCGGGTGCCCACGATACTGACGACGCGTTTGGCGTTGAGCGGCGCATTCCCTTTATAAAAGAGTAAGAGCGGTGCGTCGTCGCATTCTTTGAGTCGTTGCGGGTAGTTACTGTCGTGGAGTGGGATCGGCAGAATGTCGTTTTTCATGTCGTATTCCAACTCCGTTTCCGCCCGTTTCATCGCATCATCAATACCTTTTAGTCCTTCGGTCAGACGAGGCGACGCGTCAGGGAGCACATCCTGCAGATGATGACGGTTCTCGATGACTGCCGTGGCACTGCCCAGCTCGTCGTACAACTGTCGTAATCCTGCCAGATGGAAGTAATTGATCCGTGTCAGGGCTAAGATATTCAGTATCTCTTGCATGTTCATCGTTGTAGGTATTTCTCGAATGCTTTGTCGTAATCCTCACTGTTGCCCAATCGTCCGTTGATCAGACATACCAGTTCGATCTTTCCCTTAAAGGACAGTTTTTCATCCGATGCTCTGTAAATATCTTGATAGAAGACATATTTGATGCCTTCTTTCTCGAGGTAGAGTCGTGAGATAAACTCGTCATCGCAGCGTAGGGGTGTCTTATACTGCAGTGTCATACGAGCAACCACGGCATCGACCCCTTTCTGGTGCATCTCTGCGAAGCTCAGTCCGCACTGTTTCAGGAACAGATGACGGGTGTGTTCGGTGTAATGTAAGTAATTGGCGTTGTTGACGATGCCTTCGATGTCGCATTCGTAGTCGCGTACCGCCATCCGCGTTTCAAAGATGTATTTTTGTTTCATATTCTCTGTGTGTCGCCCCTACGGGGCTGATTGATTGGTGTTTGTTTCACCACGGGGGTTCACACCCCCGCCTATGTTGTGTCGCCCCTGCGGGGCTGATCTTTCAACATTCAACTCTATCACGGGGACTTACGCACCCCGCCTATGTTGTGTCGCCCCTGTGGGGCTATTATCCATTTTCCATTATCCATTATCCATTTTCTTCAAGTATTCGTAGCCGAAGCGGCAGCGTAGACAGTCTTTCTTGTCGCAGTACTCCTTTTTCAGCTGTATGAGTGCCTGACTGTCACCGGCACAGGTGACGATGAGTCCGCACATCTGCCACATCCTGACGATGTAGTTGTTTTCCGGTTTGATCTTCTCCAGGATGTCAAAGGCCCTGTCACATAAGCCTTCTTTGCCATGGGTCCTGCCGTAGGCGAAGAGGATGGGCACCACGGTATTGATCATCAGCAGGTCTTGTGTCTTCGGCGAGAGGTTCTTCTCCGTCTTACACGAGGTGCTGCCAAACGTATAGTGCGTCTCCCAGTAGGGAGTGACATTCGTGTCAAGCAGGTCGCGTATGTTTTCGATCGTCTCACAGTCAACCAGTTGTCTCAGACCGGCCTTCTTCTGGTAATAGAGGTGGGCCAACTGCACAATCCGAATATGCGGGAAGTTCTGTGGTCGCAGTCGCAGGAACTTCCACATCGTAGCATCCATCGGCTGCAGGGAGAACTTATGTCGCAGATAGGTATATTCCTGATGCAGTCTGGTGAAATATCCTTCTGTCAGTGCATCCTGCTGATAGCGCTCAGGGATAGTTGTCAGATCCAGCAGTCCTGCCTGTCCCAAGAAGATTGCCTCTATCTGGAAGAGGTTGTCGCGGTGATGATCCACGGCCCGTATAGGGATATTAAAGGCCCACTGCTCGAAGGTGTCACCGTTGATGCCAAACCCGAAGTTGCGTGCCAGCGTGATGAAGTAGGCTTTCTCCCAATCGCCGTTACAGCGTTTTACGCGTTCGGTGATTGCTGCTGTCTTCTGTTCCAACCGCTCTGTCTGCAGCGCACTCGTCCAACTATGTACGATGAGTTGTGACAACTGCGGTATCACCTGATAGCAGGGAGGGTACGAGTCGATGGTGAGCAGTTCTTCGTAGTGCTCTTTTACCTCCGTAGGAACGGCAAGTGACATCTGTGGCAGTGTGCGGCCGTTGGCTGTTGTCACCACGGCGTCGATGATGCTCGCCACGTGCAGTATCACATTGTCATACGCATGGTCTTTATGATGACCGTGCAGATACCAGTCGCTGGCTTTTATATGTATCTCAATATTTCCGACCCAGAGGGTACCGTTGATCTTTAGCTTGGCGTTGAAGAAGTCGGGCCCGGCATGTCGGTTGTGCAGTCCCGTATCGATGACTTCCACCGGTTGACCGTCGGTTGTCTTCAACGCTTGTAACGGGAACAGCTTGTGTTTCCAGCAATAATGTAGTAATTGCTCCATAAGTATCAGAATTTTAAAACCGTTGCAAAACTACATCTTTTTTTCGGAAATAGCAGTATTTATGATGCTTTTTCTTTGTGAGATACGGGCGTTTGCTAAGTTTTTGACTTTTTTTGGGGTTATTTTATGTTGATTTTCAAACATATATGTATGAAAATGATTACCTTTGCAGCGAAGAATATTCAACAATAACGATAACGATAACGTTAACGATAACTGTTGTTCAATGGATAATTGAGAATAATAATTGAGAATTGATAATGATGCATTGGCGCATTACCTATAGATACAGAAATATATAAGAATATGAAGATAGCATTGATAGGCTACGGTAAGATGGGCAAGATGATCGAGCAGATCGCCAAAGACCGTGGTCATGAGATTGTAAGCATTATAGATATCGACAACCAGGAGGATTTCGAGAGTGAGGCTTTCGCCTCTGCCGATGTGGCTATTGAGTTTACTGCCCCTCAGGCAGCCTATGGTAATTACCTGAAGGCCTTTGCCAAGAACGTGAAGGTGGTGAGCGGTTCTACCGGTTGGATGAAAGACCATGGCGATGAGGTGAGGAAGATGTGTACAGAAGGTGGTCAGACACTCTTCTGGGCTTCTAATTTCTCTGTGGGTGTAGCCATCTTCTCGGCCGTGAACCGTTATCTGGCAAAGATTATGAACGGTTTCAGTCAGTATGACGCACACATGGAGGAGACTCATCATATCCATAAGATCGATGCCCCCAGTGGTACGGCCATTACCCTGGCAGAAGAGATGATTGCAAACCTTGACCGTAAGGATAGTTGGGTGAAAGGACAAGAGAACCAGCCGTATGATAAGAGCACCTTGCGTATCGACTCTCTCCGCAGGGGTGAGGTGCCTGGTATCCATACCATCCGCTATGATTCAGAAGCCGATATGATCACGATCTCACACGAGGCACATAGCAGGAAGGGATTCGCCCTGGGTGCTGTCTTGGCTGCCGAGTATACCAAGGATCATCAGGGATTGCTTACCATCAGTGATATGTTTGATTTTTAGAAGTTGGAAAAGTTAAGAAACTATGATAGATAAGAGAAAGAAAAAGTTGAATATGAAGGTGCAGTGGTTGAAGTTCATCGTTGTACTGCTGCTGTATCTCCTTTTCTTATATTGGGTGAAGAGTTGGTTAGGACTGATCGTCGTGCCGTTTATCTTTGATGTGTATATCACGAAGAAGATCAAGTGGCAGTGGTGGAAAGATTCCGAAGGACCGGTGAAGTTTATCATGAGTTGGGTGGATGCCCTCGTCTTCGCTTTAGTAGCGGTCTATTTCATCAACCTGTTCTTCTTCCAGAACTACGTCATCCCTTCTTCATCACTGGAGAAATCGCTGTTGACCGGCGATTACCTCTTTGTGTCGAAGGTGAGTTACGGTCCGCGTATCCCGCAGACACCGTTGACGATGCCGTTGACACAACATACCTTGCCCGTGTTCCAATGCAAGAGTTATATCGAGTGGCCCCACTGGGACTACCGTCGTGTGAAAGGACTGGGAAAGGTTCAGTTGAATGATATCGTCGTGTTCAACTATCCTGCCGGAGATACACTCGTGAGCAGTCCTGTCTATCAGGCACAGGATTTCTATCAGTTGTGCTACAGTTGTGGTTATCAGTTGCTGGATGAGGCTAAACGACCGAACATCGATTCTCTCAATCCCCAGCAACAGTGGGATTTCTACCAATATGTATATCAGGTAGGTAAGGATTACGTCAAGGCTAACCAACCTACCTTTGGCAGTATCACCACGCGTCCGACCGACCGCAGGGAGAATTATGTGAAGCGTTGTGTGGGTCTGCCCGGACAGACACTGCAGATCAAGGACCGTGTGGTCTATCTCGATGGTAAACCCAATAAAGAACCGGATAACGTACAGTATACCTATTATGTAAAACTGAAGGGAGAACTGTCGGATGCCTTGATGAAAGACTTAGGTATCAGCATGGAAGACCTGATCAGTCTGAATCAGAATGGTTATATGCCGCTGACACAGCGGGCAAAGAACGAACTCTCCAAGCGGAAGGATCTCGTAGAGTCTATACGCCTGAATACAGAGGCGGTGGTAGGCGACTTGTATCCGTTGAACGCCCGTACTGGATGGACACGTGATAACTACGGTCCGATATGGATCCCTCAGAAGGGTAAGACCATTGCACTGAACATGCAGAATATCGCTGTCTATGAGCGTCCTATCAAGACGTACGAGGGTCATGACCTGCAGGTGAAGGATAATAAGATCTTTATCGATGGCAAGGAGGCGAAGGAGTATACCTTCGCGATGGACTACTACTGGATGATGGGTGACAACCGTCATAACTCGGCCGACTCCCGTTATTGGGGATTCGTGCCGGAGGATCATATCGTAGGTAAACCTATCTTCATCTGGTGGAGTTCTGATCCCGACCGCGGTGGCTTCAAGGGAATCCGTTGGAACCGTCTGTACCGTTGGGTGGACAACATTAAGTAATGGATAATGGAAAATTGAAAATTGAGAATTATGAACTTATAGCCCTTTAGGGCGATAGAACATAGGCGGGGGTGCCACCCCCCGTGGGGGTACGTAAGTCCCCGTAATATAGGGTGTATTATTATGATTAGCCCCGTAGGGGCGAAACAGCATAGGCGGGGGTGTAAACCCCCGTGGGGGGTGAAAACCCCGTGGGGGAGGTAGCCCCCGTAATCGTAAATATAAAAGATGGGGTGATCGGTAAGAATGTCATGAAGTTTCTGTTGATGCTGGCAATCGCCGCGTTGGTGATGCTGGCCATACGAACCTATGCATTCACGATCTATACGGTGAGCGATGCTGCCCTCAGTCCAGATCTCGATATCAACAACCGGGTACTGGTGAATAAGTTATCCAGGAAAAACTTTGTAAAAGGCAGTCTGATGGTCTTCCGGTCGGATGCTGATTATATCGGTCGGGTTACCTCATTGCCCGGTGACACAATAGAGATCGGCGGTGAACGTTATGTGTTGCCTAATACCTGTGGTTGCCGGGATTGTAAATGTGTGGAAGGCAACTGTTATATTGTGGATATGGGTAAGAGAAAGTCCGTAGTGAGATATCACGATATCATCGGTAAGGCCTACCGTATCTTCCCGATACCTTTTTAATGATGATGGCAGAGAGAGCATTACTCAGTAGCACTTATTTCGGTCCGGTACAATGGTATCAGAAACTCAACACCTATCCAACGGTATGTTTGGAGCGGTATGATCATTTTGTCAAACAGACCTATCGTAACCGTTGTGTGATACCCACCACACAAGGAGCGCAGACACTGACGGTACCTGTAGAGCGTACCGGTGGCGAGAAATGTCTGATGAAAGATATCCGTATCAGTGATCATGGTAACTGGCGACATCTGCACTGGAACGCGCTGATGAGTGCTTATGGGGAGTCACCCTTCTTTGAATATTACGCGGATGATATCCGACCGTTCTTTGAGAAACGATGGGACTATCTCTTCGACTTCAACCTTGAGATCACCCAGACACTGTGCGAGTTATTGGATATCCATCCGAATATATCGTTAACGGATGAATATATCCCGTCGGATGGTGAAGGTATTCATCAACAGCAGTGGGACGATTACCGGGAAGCGATACGGCCCAAGCACCCTGCAGAGGATTCCTCGTTTATACCCAAAAAATATTGGCAGGTATACCAACAGAAGTTGGGATTCCTGCCAAATATGAGCATTCTCGACTTGTTATTTAATATGGGTAACGAGTCACTTTTCTTTCTGGACGCCGCGCACGAAGATAATCAACCGTTGTAGTGCCGCTACCGATCTCCTGCCATCCATGAGGGGTCTGTACCTTCGCATCACATCCCACGGGCAGGGTAACGGTTATCTTATCGTCTTCCACACTCACTGTAATCTTTCCGTAAAGACATTCTGTTGAAGCCTTTATGGAGGTGAGGTCGCCCACCAGATGGGGATCGATCAACAGATGGCGCATGCCGACGGTGCCAGGCTGCTGTTGGATACCGGCCATAGACTTAAACAACCACTCATCAATCTGTCCCAACATAAAGTGATTCCATGAATTGCCGTAGTGCGGATCCCACTGCTCGGTCAGCGTGGTGGCATCGTATTTCAGTTGACAACCGTAACCGGGTGCTTCATCATGGTTGAACATCCTGAACATCAGTTCGTCATAGCTATGACGTGCCAGCGTCTGGAAGAGATAACGGTTGCTGATATCACCGGTGGTGATACGCTCGCCATGCTGACGGATATCGTTGATCAGGTTCTGCAGAACCGCTTTCTCATTCTTTCCTGTGATACCCAAGAAGAGGGGCAGTGCGTTGCTGGCCTGACTGTTATTGCCGTAGTAACAAGAGTCGGCTTTATAGAAATGACGGTGGAAGGCATCCACCACCTTCTCGGTCAGCTGTTGGTATTTCTTCTTATCGGCCTCATTGCCTGTCATCTCGGCCGCTTGTTGTATTAGTTGCAGGTCGAAGATATAATGGGCGGTGGCAACGAGTGGGATAGGCGTGTTGCGGGAGAATCCTGCCGGACCAGGACCGTAGTCGTACCAGTCGCCTAAGCCATGACTGACGATACCGTCGTCTGAGCGTGATGTGAGATAATCCACATACCGCTTCATCGACTGATAATGCTTGATGATGAGGGAGTTGTCGCCATAGTGCTCATAATACATAAATGGCAGGATGATGAGGGTGGATCCCCATTCGGGGGAATCGTCAAAGAGATTACCGAACGAACAGTACTGTGGGGCGGTGGTCGGCACCATGCCGTTGTCTTTCTGACTATCCGCGATATCCTGTATCACCTTCGGGATATAGGTGGTCATGTCGTAGTTGTAGAGCAGTGACGGACCGTTGAGGTGGTCTTGCTCCAGCCAACCCAGTTTTTCACGGTGTGGACAGTCGGTCAGTACGGCCTGCATATTACTGCGCTCAGCACGTTCTATCAGACGATGTGTCTTGGTGAACAGGTCGTTGGAGCACTCGAACGATGATCCCTCGGGGGCACTGTTATAGACGAAACAACTGTTCAGCTGGTGTAGCACAGGTAATCCTTTGGGGTTCGGTTGTCCTTCCAATACCGCTCCCTCCACCTGGATATAGCGATATCCGTAATAGGCAAAACGTGGATGCCAGTATTCGGTGTCCTCACCCTTCAAGGTATATTCATAATAGTGCTGTCGACCCGTCATGCGCTGATCCACACAACCCTGTGGGAAGAGTCGTTCTCCTACGATCAGCGTCACCTTCTGACCGGCCTTTCCTGATACACGGATCTCAGGGAATCCCGCCAGGTTCTGGCCCATATCGCAGACGAAGGCAGAGGCATCCACCTTACGTTTCATCTTATCACTGACAATAGCCAAGGAGTCGGCAGGGATATTCTTCCATTCCTTGATGCCGTAGCGCTCCATGATCTTCACCGGCGGGGCGGTCTGGATGCGCAGTTTACCATTAGGAGCCTCTACGTTGACGGCTGCTTTCCACTTGCTGTCATCATACTTACCCAGGTAAGCCTCTGGCTGTTCCAGTCGGGCATCGTACGATTCACCGCCATACATACAGTTGTAGGTGATCGGACTGAAGTCCCATTTCCAGGTGTTGTCACTGCGAAGCACCTCCTGACTGCCATCACTGTAGTTGACAATCATCTTAAAGATCAGTTTCGGTGCCCCGAAAGAGGTCTGTAGCTTGGTGTATCTGCCCAACCGTTGTACGTTGAACATACCGTTACCCAGTAGTACATGGATGGCGTTACGCGCGTTCCTTTTTATATAGGGGGTGACGTCGTACAACTGGTAGTATACCGTCTTGTCGTATTCACTCCACAGAGGAGCAAACTCACTGTCACCGATCTTCTGGCCGTTGATGGATAGTTCGTAATGGCCGAGGCCGCAGACGTAAGCGATTGCATGGAGAATCTTTTTCTTTTTTGTCTGGAATCCTTTGCGCAGGATGATACTCTTGGCTGACAGGGTGTCCACATCAGCCCATGCTTTCTTAAACACATCCTTCTTGAAATCGGCGTTGCTCCACCGACCCGTGGGAATCTTGGCATCTGCCTTGCTGATGGCACCGATCCATTGTGCGTCGATCGTTGCCGGTGCCACATAGATACTCTGTGGCGCACTCCATGCGGAAGGGTTGCCCGAACGGTCCCATACACGTACCCGCCACTGATAGCCGAACTTATTCTCGGTGAGGGAGGGTAAGGCGATATGCTGACTTTCGGAAGACAGGACCTTGTTACTCCCAAAGATCATTTTTCCCGTGATTCGTTCCTTTACCTCTATCTGGTAGGCCGTCTGAATATCATTATGGATATCCGATGACAGTTGCCAACCTACCTGTATGGTTTTCTCTATCACAGCATCCTCTGCCTGATAGTTGCAGGTGGTCTTCGTCACGGTGATCGTTGCATGTGAGATACAACAGATCGAGAGGGCTATGACTAATAAACAATATTTCTTCATTGGGTGATGTTATTTCCGTTTTTCATTTCTGCGATAACTGTTCTTCCGCCGGTGGCATGCAGTTTAAACTTGATGTTCCATGACTTTGGCCATGCGGGGAAGAGCAGCAGTTGACCGTCGGGTGTCTCTTGTAGTAACATCTCCTGCAGACTGATCATGGCAGAACCGCCACGGTTGCAGTCGGGCGCCCAGTCAAAAGCGGGTTCCCAGAAGGCTGGGAAGCGGTACGGACCGTCGGCAAACTTCTCTTTCATCAGTCGTGCTGCCTCATCGGTGAGTCCTAAGCAGGCTGCCCAGATAGCATCTTGCTTCCATCCCTTGCTGCTGCGCATCTCGATGGCATGCGGATCGTACAGGTAGGTATTGCGGGCGATGTCAAGCTGTGGGCGTCCTAAACCGTATATCCTCCATGGGAAGACAGGGTACAACTGGGGTGTCTCCACATTCTGTATGCGTTCCCAAACGACGGCCGGTGCGATACATTTCTTTCCATCGATGGTCCGTAGTGGGATCTCCGGGATGCGAGAAGCCTGGGCAGAGTCCTTGCCCCAAGCCTGATGCAGTGCCTGGAGTGCCGCGATAGTACTGGACGGGTTGTATGCCATCTTATACGTCTCGCATCCGCTACCGGGATAGATGGTGAGTTTGCCTTTGCCATCCAAGGCTTTCAGTCCTCTCTTGGATGACTCATACTGATAGTGCTCATCAAAGAAGGTGAGGCAGTCTTTTATCAGCTGCTCATAGGGCGTGATGTCAAAGTTGGCATACTGTCGTGCCTGCACGATCATCAGACAGAACTCCAATACCGTATCCCACTCGTATTCCAGCCATGCATTCCGTTCTACACCGGGGGCGGAACCCTCCTTGAACTTACCGTATTCCGCGGGATTAGGAAGTCCGAAGTTCTCCGTCTGTTCGGTAAAACAGGCTCCGTCGTGGTTCCAGTAATACCGTGTCCTTGCCTTGGCGTTCGGCAACATCCGAAGATAAGTATCAAACTGCGCCTTCATCAGGTCGGTATCGCCACTCTTCAGCATAGGCCAATAGACCAACCGTTGGTTCTGAGCGGTCATCGTACCACCGCCCCACTTACGGTAGTCGGGCGTGAAGGGTGCAGCGCTGTCTACATAGACCGGGTCGAAGGTGAACATACCGCCATTGAACTTGGTAGGCCATTCGCTGTAGGCGTTGCATCCTAACATATACCGGAAAAGCTCGTAGTTGCGTATGAGGGGTTTTAACTCCTCATTATCTGTCATGATCCAACTGCGCTGCCAGTAGTCGTGCCACCACTGGGCACTGCGTTTCTTGTAGTTTTTCAGGGGGAGATGTGAGAACGCATGGGCTGCAGCTCCTTTCTCGTAGTTATCCGCCTGGATACGCACAACGGTCTTGCGGATATCCGTTGTCGAGAAATCCCATGCCTGATAATCGGTGCTGGCATACTGTCCTTGACGCTTTCCCTGAAATGAGAAGGCCGGGGCATCCATTGATACCTGCATGGTTCTGCCTGCCAATGGGTCGTGCAGTTGTGACTTGATATCATCAAGCCTCTCTCTGGTGACGGTATAGTCGAAGACCGTCTGCCCTTTGTTGACGTGCAAAACCTCCAACTGATGTCCTTTCGCGGTGATCTGGTCGGCGATGGTGGCACAGTCGGATGGGATATTCCACTTATACGAACACTGTTGACAGGCCGCCTTTGTGATCAGACGGTCTTGGTATCTCCAACTCTCATAGCTCAGTGTGGCTGCCATCTTCTTGTTGGCATCTATCTCGACAAAGGCTATCGGTTCGAAGACATCCGCCCAGATACGAATCTTCACGCGCGTACCTTTTATATATATGGCACCGTCGGTAAGACAGAGTCGTTGTTCGAAATCTTGTGCGAAAGGATTTCCTTCCACGTGTAAGCGCCACCTGCCGGCTTTTAACAGGGTGTTGTTCTCATCAAACCAACCCGACTGTTGCAGGTAGAAGAGCAGATCCCCGTCTTCCACCCATACGTTCATGCCGAGGTCATGACCACCGCAGGGCATCGACTCACTGGCATTCTTACTCTGCGTCGTCCAGACATAGTCGGCAGGCTGATAGTCGGCAGCCATCGTTGTCATGGCCGTCACCAATAACAATAGAAGAGAAAACCTTTTCAAATTATCAATTATTAATTATCCATTTTCCATTTTCCATTTTCCATTGGCGGGGACAGGCACACCCTCGGGCAGAGCCTGTCCCCGAATGAATTACCAATCGTCCGTGCGGAAAGAACTAACGGGCAGTCCATCGTGCATCAGGTCACCCTCAGCCCAGTTCTTGAAAGCATATCTCACCGCCACAGGCTTCTTCACGGCCTTGCTCTTCACATATACCTTATTACGGTCGATCCATGCCTTAGCCGGGTGGAATACCTTATCTTCTCCGGCTACCTCGAAGAGATCGCTGGAGGTGCCATGCTCGAAATATACCCATTCCTTACTGCGGGCGAAGGAGATGATAGCGGTATCATTCTTGAAGGTGACATCGCTATAGGTAGCAAACTCAGGCAGGCCTTTGATGCCGTAGGTATGGGCGAGGGCCAGGATAGCCAGACGCTCACCGGCCTCTTTCTTCTTTCTCGGATGAATACCATACTCCAGACCGGCATCCATTAACACTGCCATACGGGCATTGTCGACCATCGACTCCACCTTCAACTGCTGTTCGCGCAGGAGGGCACTGTTATCCTTCCAATCGATGAGCGAGTAGTCGTATGGTGCTATCTGACAGTAGTAGAAGGGGAAGTCGCCCTGTTGCCAGTCGGCACGCCAACCTTTGATCATATTGCTCAGCATCCCAGCGTACGTCTTGTAACGGGGAACATTATCCTCACCCTGATACCAGATGACACCACGCATCGTATAACCGAGAAGCGGGTGGAGCATACCGTTGTATAGTACGGTGGCACAACGGTTCTTCGACCAGATATCCTCTTCCTTTTGAGGAATCTTCGTCTCGGGGTAGGCTTGCAGCCATTCGGCCCTTGACCAGGCCTCACAAGAACTGCCGCCCCAACTGGTCACGATCAGTCCTACAGGTACTCCTAAGCTCTTACGCAGTTGTTTGCCAAAGAAATAAGCGGTGGCACTGAAGTCACGGATGGTCTGTGCATTGGCCGACGACCATGACCCCGTGACGTCGTCAACAGGGTGCAACTGACTGTTTCTCTTTACGGTAAACGAGCGCAGGAAATTGTCTGCACCATTCAGTTGTTCCTCAATGGCATGGGCTACCGGCTGGGCCTTGAAACCCTTCATCTGCATCTCCATATTACTCTGTCCGCTGCAGATCCATACCTCACCTACGAGCACATCCTTTAATACGCTCTGTTCACCGTCGTTGAAAAGAATTTTGTACGGACCACCGGCTCCAGGACTGTCGATAGCAACCTTCCATTTTCCGTCCTTGTCGGACTTCACGGTCTGCGTGTAGTTATTCCATGTGGTGGTGAGCAGGATATCCGCATTTGGCTTGGCGGTTCCCCAGAAGTTCACCTTCGTCTCCCGTTGGATCACCATACCATCACTGAATATCTTGGGGAGAGTCACCTTGGCACTCATCGGGAGTGCCAGTAATACTGTTACAAATGATAATACAATCTTTTTCATATGCTATTTCTTGTTATATTCTAATGTTATCGGACCGAGGAGTCCTGCGGGCAGCACGTTCTTCTCTGCCCTGCGATATTTGCCGTTTGTCCAGATACCTTCGTAAGGCGGCATGCCGTTATCTGCTCCTAAGAGTGCGTTAGCCCAAGTGTTCACCACGGTGATCTTCAGCGTGTTCTTGCCTTTTTTCACTGCCTTGCTGATATCCACACGGTATGGAGCCATCCAAGATGTGCCGCAGTTGATGCCGTTCACCTCTACGGTCGCAATGTCTTTTACCTCACCTAAATCGAGGAATGCTTTGTCAACCTTATCGCATTTGAAGGTTGTCTCGTACGTGGCATGACCGGAATAGTACTTGATCTTCGGATTCTCTGAGGTGCTCCAGTCGAAGAGTGGACTGTTCTTTACCTGTTCTTGATTCTCTGAGAAGGTGATCTGCCAACGGTTATTGTCAAATTCTTGGTAATAATCTACTTGTGGAAGAGGAGATACCTGTTCTACGGGTTGGTCGGTAAAGACAACGAAGATCGACTGATAACCCTTCAGTTGTATCTCATCATTACACGGATAGATCTTACCGTCCATGGCGTCGAAGAGGTAACGATGGGCGCGACGCTGACGGAAGACAGGCACGAAGAACTGTTCCTCAGACGTGAGGTTGGCTAAGAAATAGATATCCGCATCATCACCGGTGCGATGGATGAAGTCGACACCATCGGGCAGGTCTGCATCCCGGGGGATACCTAATGATGACAGATCCTCTTGGGTCCATGGCTCAGTAAGTACGGTCTTCCCTTTCTCTTTCAACTGCTTTACCTTATCCCAGTTGACGAGTCGCTCCGGGTTGAGCTGATGACTGGGAGGAATAACCACCACGGGGTGATCGATGGCAAACAGGGCGTCTTCATTGACAGAGTCATACTTATAGCCATGCAGTGGATTGGTAAACTGATCTGCCTTGGTCATGTTCTTCGTATGGTTGACACCTACCGGACTAACCTCCATCGGTAATCCCTCATTGGCCAATCGTTCTTGTTCCTGTTGCAGCAGTTGTTCACCAAACAAGCCAGGCAGCGCCCCTGTCAGTCGTTCGGGCAGCAGTGCTCTTCGAGGCACTTCGTTACCGATATATACCGCTAAGTCGGTGACGGGCTTGCCGTAACGCAGCAGCACCTGACAACGGGTGATATAGTCGGAGAAGGGTCGCAGCTCGTTCCACCAGGTGTTATCTCGCTGGAAGAAAGTGCCGATGCCGTCGAGTGTCATGCCCGGACGCTTATCCATCCATGGGTTATGGGTATACACATGGTATACCATGCCGTTGATTCCCATGCACAAACTGCGGTCGAGCAAGGGCTTGAGCATGGCGGGTGTCTCGTCCCAGGTGCCTCTCACCTCGGTGAATCCCTCTGCCTGAACGATGTTCTTATGGTAGATATGTGCGCCACTGATGGCATCAAGCATATCGTTGGGCTTGTCATGGGTGGGGGAGTTGAGCCAGAACTCTCCCATCGGGTAGTCGGCATGCTTGTAGTGCAGCAGTCCGTCGCTCACCATCGTGGGTGCCACACACTCGGTAGAGAGTTGCATGCCATCTTGTTTGGCTAACGTCTCTACCTCATCGAAGAAGATCTCGTTGATCAGTTCGGCGATGGTCAGGCGCACATCCCGTAACACCTGGTCGCTCTTTGCGCGGCTCTCCATGAGTACGCCGGCATAGGTTGGCAACCATGGCAACAGGTCGTAGCCTCTGCGCTTCAGGAACTCTTCCGCGAAGTTGCTACTCCAGTTTTGTGATCCGCACTCCCAACTGTCCACATGCAGGCGCTTGATCACCTGGTGGGTGTCGTGCTTGAGAATCCTTCTGAACCAGTTGTTGTATTGTTTGCGGATAGCCGTGCGCGAGAACTTGTCACATTCCAGTCCTTTGCCGCCGCCACCTGTGGCATTGGTATGTCCGGTGCTGGTATGTCCCATTCGTAGGATATGCCAGCGTCCTTCAGGCAGGTTGATCTCTACCTCATTGCCTTTCAGCATAGCCGTGAGGTTAATTATCCGGTCTAAGGGTAAGGCTTGTGTCTCATCATCCGATTGTTTGGATACACGCCATACCAATCCGGATTTTCCTTCGTAGCCATCGATAATGGGTTCGCTGCCTAACTGTATCTCCGCAATCTTCAGGTTCGGTTTCCACTTGGCGGCATCCAGATCCTCCGATCCGGGATCAGATCCTTTGGGATCCCAATGGAACTTATAATAGCGGGCTGTGGTCTTCGGTACAGAGTAGGTGGCATAGGCACCAGTATTCTGCCAGCCCTGTCGGGCAGGCCCGATCTCTTTGATCAACTGATATTCCTTTCCATCACTCGAAGCGTAGATCTTCCAACGGTGTGCCTGAATGTTGTTTCCACCCGTAATGATCTTCACCTGTTGAAGGGTATAGGGCTTATCGTAGGTAAAGATGATGTCGCAGGGTTTTGACGAACCAAAAGGAAACTTTTCCGAACAGGTGGGTTTGCTGTTATCATACTGATCGGCTGGGTATGCATAAACAGCGATATCCTTATAATATCCTTGCAGATGAGCAGGAACTTGCAAGGTAATGCTTTTCTTTCCACCTGTAATGATCGTATCGGCATATACCACTTTCTGCATCGATTCCTCGGGGGTGATCCACGGTCCGCCTGCCAAGGCAAAACCGTCAGAGATATGAATACCCAGATCGATATTCAAGGAATCGGCTACCTGGAATACGGTGTCCATGCGTTTCCACCAGGTCTCCGACAACTGTCGTGCATCACCGTTGTATTGCGCACCATCCGTAATATCCTTGATTGGCATCAGGTACGTACCGGCAATGCCAGCCTGCTTCATAGCTTTCAGGTCAGCCCGTATGCCCTCATCAGATACACAACCGTACATCCAATACCAGAAAGTCCATGGCTGGTACTCTTTTTGGGGTTGTTGGAAGTTCTTGATCCATGATGTTTGTGCTTTCATGGGTAGCAGGACCGTGCATAACAAGGCAAGGAGGATATATCTTTTCATGTGCTTTGGCTTTATATACATTATTTATAATATAGCTAATTAATAAGACTCTGTTTCATGTCTTTTGTAATCATGAATATGAAAAATACGAGTAATCGGGCATGTGTTTGCATTTATTAGCAAAAGTATGCTCTTATTTATTATGCGAAATGGTATATTACACAGAAAATAGTTAAATAATGTAAATTTATTCACCGATATTTGCAAAAAACTTGCAGCTAAAGAAAAATATTGTATTTTTGTGGTTAATTTGCATAACATTTTAAAATGTTAACCTTTTGTGAGGGTCTGTGAAGAGAGATAATTATAACTATTATAAACTTTAAAAACGAGAGAGATTTATGGAAAAAAGACTAACAATGTTCATTGCCGGTCTATTTCTAAGTTTAGGAATGGCTTTGGCACAAAACACAGTCTCTGGAACCGTAGTTTCTGCTGATGATGGAGAGCCGATTGTCGGTGCTTCTATACGTTTGATAGGAACTAATTTCGGCGCAGTAACAGATGTTAACGGTAAGTTCTCACTTACTCCTCGTGAGGGTCACAACAGGATTGAGGTTACTTACATCGGTTTTGAGACTCAGACACTGACACTTAAGCAGAATATGCGTATTACGCTTCATCCTGACCAGAAGTCACTCGACGAGGTGATTGTTGTGGCCTATGGTACACAGAAGCGTTCGGCATTTACTGGTTCTGCAGCCGTCGTTGGTTCTGACGAGATTGGAAAAGTACAGGTAACCAATGCTGTTGATGCTTTGAAAGGTAAGGCAGCTGGTATTCAGATCAATACGGCTTCCGGTCAGCCAGGTTCAACACCGACGATCCGTATCCGTGGTGTGAAC
>CADBSW010000114.1 GCA_902797505.1 uncultured Prevotellaceae bacterium
CACGCAAATGCAAAGAAGAACTAAATAGTTTTCTAATCTAAATGAGAGGGGAGGGGTATATACTCCTCCCCTTATTTCTAAATATAAAATGAAAATTAAGTATATCACAATTATCGTACTGGTGCTCACGGTTTTCATTTCTTGTGGAAAGAAACAAAAAGAGAATGATGGCCGTATTAGTGAATATATCCGTCCGGCTTCTATGTATTATAGCAAGCAGGATACCGCAGATATTCGTAACTTGATCAACCAGTATCTTTCTTATTTCAAAGCAAAGGATTTAGAGGCTGCTGCCGATATGCTTTACTTTGTTCGTCATGACAGTATCCTTCCATTAGATCAGGAGCGTCGTTCCAGGTTTATTAATCTTTATAAGATGTTTCCTGTTTATGATGCTAAAGAGAAGTCATTTGATCTGATGAGTGATCGGAACAATCAGATTAAGATTATGTTCCAGATCCAGAAAGATGGCGACTTGATGAAAGAACAGGGAGTGATGAGTTTTTCACTTAATCCAGTTGTAAAAGATGGAAAATGGTACCTTACCTTATATGATAAGGATGCTGAAGGAGTTGAAGATATATATAAAGAAAGATAATGATACATTATATTCAACGAGTATCTCTCTTTCTGCTGTTAGTTTTCTCTCTAAGTGCATGTGCCAAGAAACCAGTCAAGTTGGTATTTGCTCCTAAAGAAGTAAAAATGGGTGTTATTACAAAGAATCCTGTAAAACATGAATTGACAGTAGAGCTTAAGAATAAAGGCAAAGAAAATGCTTATATCAATGATGTTCGTACCAGTTGCACCTGTGTAAAAGGTTATCCCCAGAAGATGATTATTAAACCAGGTGAGAAAATAAAGGTTAAGATAACTGTTGATACTAAAGATTTTCTGATGGGAGAGTTCTCTAAGGATTTAGGAGTGTATATTAGAGGTAATGATACCCCGACAATGTTAAAGATTTCGGGGACCATGAAAAGAATAGAATAAGATGAGGCAGTTAAAAGGAATCATATTGACGATCATGTTGTCTTTTTTCGGAGTAACATCGATGATGGCAACGCATGATGGGGATGTCCTGAAGATCACTACTAAGAAGGGTGATGTTTATGGATATTTACTCCAAAGTCGTCCTGTGATCACATTCAATACTGATTCGTTGTATTTGATGACTGATGATTTTACGATGGCTTTGCCTTTTTCTTATAATGATATAGAAAAGATTGAATTTGAGGATAACGCGATAACAGGTGTCGATCAACCCACGGTAAACCATCATGAGTTAAAGATTACTTATCTCGATGGTGAGCATGTTATTATCAGTGGGGTGGATGAGAAGTCGCAATGGCGCGTCTTCAGTATTGATGGAAAGCAGGTGCAAGTGCCTGCTGACAGAGTAGGACAGGTTCTTACTTTTTCATTGACACCACTCATCAGTGGAGTATACATTATCCGCGTAGACAATTATTCTTTTAAGATTCGCAAGAAATGAAAAAACTGATTATATCTACCATACTTCTTTTGCTGTGTATCACTACAGGTTATGCACAGCAAAAGGTGTATATACATCTTAATGATACTACGATAGAATTATATGTCTGGCAGATTAATAGTATTACTTTTGCTGAAGATGAACCATTGACTCCACCTTCTGTTGCTTCTGCAATGGATTTAGGTTTGAGTGTAAAATGGGCTAACTTTAATCTCGGTGCAGAAACAGAATCCGGCCTGGGTTACCTTGTAGGATGGGGTGATATTACTGGTAGGAATCATTCTTCCAATAAAAAGTATTTCCCTGTTGATGAACCAACTGGCAATATCGTAGCTGATAAATTTGATATCGCTAAGAAAATGTGGGGCGACCAGTGGAGACTGCCTACACAAGCTGAAATTCAAGAGTTAGTAGACAGTTGTTCTTGGGAATGGGAGACTGTTAATGGTGTTGGCGGTTATCGTGTAACAGGAAAGAATACCACGGCAAATATCTTCTTACCAGTTACTGGTCAGCGCTATGAGGAGACTGTCAGCGATCAAGGATTGGGTTATTACTGGTCTGGTATGCTGAATACTGAGAATGTAGATGAGGCCATGGCGCTGAATCTGTCAGAATCAGAAAAGAAAGTCATTGCCCTGAAACGATATTTGGGATGTGCTATCCGTCCGGTTTATGGTGATTATGTGGTACCTGTGACAATCACGATGAATGAAGCCACTGATATCAATTATACTAATGTGAAGATTAGTGGAACATTCGAAGGTGATTACGATCATGCCAGTGCTTATGGTGTCATCTATGCGAAGAGTAAGGAAGAACTGGATGTAGAGGGTACTTCAAAGAAAGAGACAGCAAGTAAGCCTTCAAGTAATACGTTCAGTTATACCTTAAGTTTCTTGGAAGAAGCGACCACCTATTATTATGTGGGTTATGCCTTGGTAGAGGGTAACTATGTATATAGCGATACCCTTTCATTCACCACCCTTTCTCATTTCCCCGTTGCTGAATATGTGGATCTCGGACTGAGCGTGAAGTGGGCTTCTTGGAATATGGGTGCCTCTTCCGATAAAGAAGTGGGTGGCTATTATGGATGGGGTGACAACACTGGTAAACTACAGAGCAGATATAATAATGAGTATGCTGTAGGTAATACTTCTACGAATATTGGTGGAACAAACTATGATCTCGCACATGTGAAGTGGGGCGGTAAGTGGCGTATGCCGACACAGGCAGAGTTTGATGAACTGAAACAGTGTACATGGACGTTCACCTCTAATTATGAGGGTACTGGCCTTAAGGGTTATATCATCAGTGGTAAACCAGGCAGTGGTATGGAGAATAATAAGATCTTTATGCCGCGTGGTGGAGTCCAGACATATACAGGTACACCTCAGTATTACGGAACAGATGCCGATTACTGGACGAGTGACTGCCAGAGTGATAATGTTAAAGCCTATTATGTTACACTGGTAACTGGTCCGAATGTGCAGAAACATCCTTCTGACAAGAATCTGCAAGTACCTATCCGTCCGGTATACGACGAGGCAACAAGTGGAAGCAGTTCTGGTTCAGGTTCAGGCAGTGGTTCAGGCAGTGGTTCAGGCTCAGGCTCCGGTAGCGGTACAGGCGGAAGTGATGACCCAACTCCTGGTGGTGATCCTCAGCCACAAACAATGAAGGTCGGTACTGCCGTTGATCTTGGTCTGCCAAGTGGCATCCTCTGGTCTGATATTAATTTGGGCGCTCAGACATATGATGATTATGGCAACTACTATGCTTGGGGTGAAACGGAGACAAAAGACTCTTATAGCTTTGACAACTATCTCTATAAAGTAGACGGAGCTACGGATATGAATGTTAAGGAGAGTTATATTGAGATTGGTTCGGATATAAAGGGTACCGACTATGATGTGGTCCATAAGAAATGGGGTGGCAAGTGGCGTATGCCGACAGAAAAGGAGATCTGGGAGTTGTATAACCATTGTACTTGGACTATTAGCGGCAACTGCTATGTTATTAAAGGTCCCAATGGTAAAACCATATCTCTACCATTCTGTGGTTACTTTAACGGCTCCTCTGTCTATGGCGATTATAAGCAAGCAAGATATTGGACATCTGACGTGAACGTCTATAAAGATTCTTATTATGCTTATGCAAGAGCCCTCTCATTGGTCAAATCGTCAGAAGAGCGTTTCGTGGGCGGTTATACACGTTCCTTAGGTTGTGCTATCCGCCCTGTATACGACAAGACTATGCAATAGAAACAATAAAATAATTTATATTAATAACATTCTAAAATTTTAGATTTATGAGATCATTAAAAACATTACTTTTTGTTGCCTTGTTTGCCTTCGGTGCAAATGCAATGGCACAGGACAAGGTGGTTGATCGTGTTAATCAGCGCACCGTGAAAGAGTTTGATCATCAGGACATCTCTTACGAATTCCAGAAGCACTGGTTCCTGAACCTCATGGGTGGTGCTCAGTACACACTCGGTGAGGCTAAGTTCGACAAACTGATTTCTCCGAACGTACAGCTGGGTTTGGGTTATCAGTTTAGCCCGGTATTCGGTATGCGTCTGCAGGCAAATGCTTGGCAGAGCAAGGGTGGATGGAATGGTTATGTTCCTACACAGGGTGCTACTCCTTACACAGAGGACTACAAATACAAGTATGTAGCTCCGGGGCTGGACTTCATGTTCAACCTGTCTAACCTCTTCTGTGGCTGGAATCCTAATCGTGTATTCAACGTAGTGGCTTTCCTTGGTGGTGGTGCAAACATCGCTTGGGCTAACGACGAGGCTAATGAGATCGGTGCTCACCTCGCAAACAAAGAGGCTTATCTGCTGGAGTATCTCTGGGATGGCACAAAGGTTAATCCTTTCGGACGTGCTGGTATAGACCTGAACTTCCGTCTGTCTAAAGCTGTTAGTCTGTTGGTTGAGGGTAACGCAAATATCCTGTCTGATCACTACAACTCAAAGAAGGCTGGTAACGCTGACTGGTATTTCAACGCACTCGTTGGTCTGAAGATCAACCTCGGCAATGATACCAAGACTATCGCTACCGACGTTTATCGTGATGTTGTTGTTTATGACACTATCTGGAAGGATGCTCCAAAACCAGTTGTTGAGAAGATCGAGCCGATCCGTCGTGACGTATTCTTCACCATTAACTCTACCGTTATCGTTGACGAGGAGATGACAAAGGTTGAGGATATCGCTAACTTCATGAAGAAGTATCCTAACGCAAAGGTTGTCGTTTCTGGTTATGCTGACAAGGGTACAGGTAACGCTCGCATCAACGCTCGTCTCGCTGCACAGCGTGCTGACGTTGTCGTTAAGACCCTGAAGGAGAAGTTCGGCATCGCAGAGGATCGCATCACTTACGATTCTTATGGTGACACCGTACAGCCATTCGCAGAGAATGACCTGAACCGTGTATCTATCTGTATCGCTAACCCAGAGTAATTTCTGAGCTACAGATCGAATAAGATTCAGATTATAATAAAAGGCATCGCCATCGCGATGCCTTTTTTATTTTTCACCCTATTATATTCTATAGTTACTATTGTATCTATAGTTACTATTGTATCTATAGTCACTATTGTATCTATAGTACCATCTTACAATTTCTCTATCTCTTCAATGGATAATCCGGTGCATATCGCAATTGTCTCAAGGGGAACACCCTTTGCCTTGATATTACGAGCTATTTCCCTCTCTCTTTCTGCTCTTCCTTCGGCAATTCCTTCTGCTCTGCCTTCGGCAATTCCTTCTGCCCTTCCTTCGGCAATTCCTTCTGCCCTTCCTTCAGCAATTCCTTCTGCTCGACCCTCGGCAATACCTTCTGCTCGACCCTCGGCTCTTCCTTCGTCTCTACCTTCTTTTTTCGCATATTCTGTTACTGCGTACGTGTCACGAAACTGTTTAAGTGCCCTGTCGTATTTCATCCTTTCATTGTACGTCAGGGAACCTAAGTCCGTTATCTCCTCTAACTTCTTAAATACAGAATTCTTTGCGGCTTCTGGCATTCTTTTTAATGTTTCCATATCCTTTAATACACAAATCCAACGTTCAAAATCGTTCTCACAATCATCAAAACCTTTCTTAAACAGGGGCAGTTGTAAGTATATCAGACGCATGTGGTCTGTAAACTGGCGACCAGTTTTCATATCCATCAGTGTGACATCCGTGCGGAACCTGTCGGAGATTCTATCCTGACGGAAATTCAGAAATGATATGCAGTAGACTGCCTTGATGTCATATTTCCATAACGAGCCACGTTCCCCTTGCCTTACTATAGCTTGGGCTGCATAGAAGATGGTGCGCTCTGGGAAATACTGTTGTTTCTGATTCTGCATCTCAACAATAATCCTCTCTCTATCGGGTGTTTCGCACAACACGTCGTAGATGAGCGAACGGTCTTCTTCATACATCCCCAGCATCTCCTTGTCAAGGAGTCTAAGGTCGTTAATTACTCTTTCACCTGCAAGCAGGTTGTTGAGGAAGTCTAATAGCAAATCTTTGCTTACTTCCTGACCGAAAATTCTTTTAAATCCGATATCGGTAAACGGATTGATAAATGTTGACATAGTCATTAGAATTTAGTTTGTTCATTCCGGAGCACAGCTGAGATAAACTGACGAGTGTACGACAAGGATATCTGCTCCCTTGTTTGCAAAGATAATATTTAATACTTAAAATGCAAACGTCTTGAGGCACTTTTTGATTCTAATGCTAAGAAATTAATATAAGTCTTGACATAATATACTATTAGGGACAGGGCCCCTTGTGGAGACCTGTCCCTAAACCTTTACCACAGGGCTTATGTACCCCGCCTATTCTATTTCGTCCTTTGGGCTAATCATACCTCTGTGCATCTCCTTCCCTTTCGGGGAGGGGTGGGGCTCTAAAACTCCTCTCGGATCAAGTATTCTGCGATTTGCACGGCATTCAGGGCAGCACCCTTACGGATCTGGTCGCCGCTGAGCCAGAAGGTCAGTCCGTTATCATCAGCGATGTCCTTGCGGATACGTCCTACATACACATCATCCAGTCCGGCAGTCTCCAACGGCATCGGATAAACGAGGTTGGCAGGATCATCACGCAGGGTAACACCCGGTGCTGCAGCCAGTGCCTTACGGGCATCCTCTACAGAGATGGACTCCTCTGTCTCAATCCAAACACTCTCACTATGACTGCGCAAAGAAGATACACGTACACAGGTGGCAGAACATTTTGCATCGGTGTGCATAATCTTCTGCGTCTCGTGGTACATCTTCATCTCTTCCTTCGTATAGTCGTTCGGCTGGAAGACATCAATCTGCGGGATCACATTATATGCCAACTGGTGGGGGAACTTCTTCACCGTGACAGGCTGATTCTCTATAATCTCCTTATACTGCTGCTGCAACTCAGCCATGGCGGCAGCACCCGCACCGCTGGCACTCTGATAACTGGCTACGCGGATACGTTTGATATGAGAGAGTTGCTCAAGGGGTTGCAAGCATACCACCATCATGATCGTGGTGCAGTTGGGGTTGGCGATGATGCCGCGCGGACGGTTCAGCGCATCCTTGGCATTACACTCGGGAACCACCAAGGGTACATCAGGATCCATGCGGAAAGCAGAACTGTTGTCGATCATCACGGCCCCATAGCGGGTGATGGTGTCGGCAAACTTCTTGCTGGTGCCGGCTCCTGCCGATGTAAAGGCGATATCTACATCCTTGAAATCATCGTTATCCTGAAGGAGCTTCACTTCGATCTCCTTTCCGCGGAACATATATTTAGTGCCGGCAGAACGCTCGCTGCCGAATAATACCAACTCATCCATGGGGAAATTTCTCTGATCGAGAATACGCAGGAACTCTTGTCCTACTGCGCCACTGGCGCCTACAATTGCCACTTTCATACCTATCAAATATTTGTTATCACAATAAAACGCTGCAAAATTACAACATTTTAGCCGATTAATCGTATAATTTTATTATTTTATTATTTGGATCATGAAAAAGAATAATAAGAGATCATGAGAAGAAGGGCTATATGTCGCGATGATGTACTAACTAAATGAGAGAGTCCTACGTACTAAAACTGGGAGTCCGGATACCCCGGACTCCCAGTCCAAGTACTCCGGACTCTCACCAATAATGATTAATTTTTTTATCAACATGGAGCATATAACAAAAAAAATGTGTATTTTTGCAATATGTTTAGTTCCTACTTCCCCGTGACCGACCCTACATGGGTATTCTTCATTGTGCTTTGCATCATCCTGCTGGCACCAATGATCATGACCAAGTTGCGCATTCCGCATATCATCGGAATGGTGTTGGCTGGTATCATCGTGGGAAAATACGGACTGAATATCCTGGAGCGCGACGACAGTTTTGAACTCTTCGGACAGGTGGGTCTCTACTATATCATGTTCCTGGCAGGACTCGAGATGGACACCGACGGACTGCGGAAGAATGTCAAACAGGTGGCGATCTTCGGATTACTCACCTTCCTGATACCCTTTTTCTTGGTATATCTTGCAGGCATCAATATCATGGGATATTCGATGCACGCCACGTTGCTGCTCTGTTGTATCATGGCCTCCAATACGTTGATTGCCTATCCGATAGTGGGGAAATACGGTTTGCAGCGACATAAGAGTGTGACCATCAGTGTGGGAGCGAGTATGATTGCCCTGACGCTGGCCCTGTTGTCACTGTCGATGATTGTCAGTCTGGCAGACAGCGGTTCCTCTGTGCCTATGCCGGTTACCGTATTGTTGATACTCGTCAAGCTGGTGGTCTACTGCGTGGTGCTACTGTTGGTGATCCCACGGGTGGCTCGCTGGTTCCTGCAGCGTTACTCCGATGCCGTTACGCAGTTTATCTTCATCCTCAGTCAGCTCTTCCTCTGTTCGGCTATCTGCAGCCTGATTGGGTTGGAGGGCGTCTTCGGCGCTTTCTATGGCGGATTGTTGTTGAACCGCTATATCCCTCGTGTATCACCGTTGATGGGGCGTCTGGAGTTTATCGGTAATGCTCTGTTCATCCCTTATTTCCTGATCGGTGTGGGCATGCTCATCAATATCCGTGCCCTTTTCTACAGTTGGCACACAGCCTATATCGTCTTGATCATGGTGGTGATAGGAACTGTGGGAAAACTCCTGGCCGGTTATATCGTGGGTATAGGATTACGTTTCCCGCTGAGCTACGGACACATGATGTTCGGTCTTACCAGTGCGCATGCGGCTGGATCAATCGCCATCGTGATGGTGGGTAGGAACCTGCAGATCGCAGACGGTGTCTATCTGGTGGATAATGAGATGCTCAACGGTGTGGTGATGATGATCCTGTTTACGTGTATCATTTCCTCGGTTATGACTGAACTGGCCTGTCGGCAGATCGTACTCCATAACCCAGTAGAGAGTGAGATAGGCAAGAGTGGCGATGATGAGAAGATCCTGTTGGCGCTCCGTAATGAGGAGACCATGCGGGAGTTGCTTGGTCTGGCCATCATGATGCGTAATCCCAAACTGAACCGTGGGTTGGTGGGACTGAATGTGGTGCTCGACGATATGAACGTGGCGATGAATCAGGCGAAAGGAAAGGCTTTGTTGGAGAAGGCACAGAAGGCTGCCAGCGCCGCGGATGTGCGGATGCAGACACAAAGTCGTATCGCCACGAATATCGCCAATGGCATGATACATGCCTTCAAGGAATATGATGCCTCGGAGATTATTATCGGACAGCATGTGAAAAAGACGGAGGGAGAGAACTTCTGGGGATTGTTTACCGAGAATCTCACCACAGAACTTAACCGACAGATTATCATCGCCCGTGTGACACAACCGCTGAATACCATTCGGAGAATACAGGTGGTGGTGCCCAGCAGGGCAGAGTATGAACCGGGATTCCACCGTTGGCTGGACCGACTGGCTCGTATGGCCAGTAATCTGGAGTGCCGTATGCAGTTCCATTGTAAACCGGCCACGCTGTCACTGATCAACCAGTATATACAGAATATCTATCCGCATGTGAGGGCGGAATATACGGCGATGACACACTGGAATGAAGTTCCCAAGATCATGGGAAATGTGAAAGACGATCATCTGCTGGTTATCATCACGGCCCGTAAGGGCACCATCAGTTATAAGTCGGTATTCGAGAAACTGCCGCAGGAGATCTCTCAGTATTACAAGAAGGAGAATCTGATGATCATCTTCCCCGACCAGTATGGCGAACCGGTGAATATGATGACATTCGCAGCGCCGCAGAAGAATGAGCAGTTGAGTGCCTACACGCAGATCCATGACTGGCTCACGTATCATGCCCGACGACTGAAGAAGATAGTTCATAGTTCATAATTCATAGTTCATAGTTTATTCTATCTATAGGTACTATAGTTACTATAGGCACTATTACCACTAAATTAAATCATCATGATTGACATCGAGAATATCACCAAGAGTTTCGGAAAACTGCAAGTATTGAAAGGCATCTCCCTGCATATCGACAAAGGGGAGGTGGTGAGCATCGTCGGACCGAGCGGTGCGGGAAAGACCACACTGCTGCAGATTATCGGTACACTCGACCAGCCCGATGGGGGCACTATCCGCATCGATGGGGTAGAGGTGGATAAGCTGAGCAAACGCAAACTGTCAGATTTTAGAAACAAACATATCGGTTTTGTATTCCAGTTTCATCAGTTGTTACCAGAGTTTACGGCTTTGGAGAATATAATGATTCCTGCATATATCAGTGGTGCTTCGCATAGTGAGGCGAAGAAAAGGGCTGAGGAACTGCTGTCGTTCATGGGATTGTTGGATCGTGCACATCATAAACCGAACGAGTTGTCGGGAGGTGAGAAACAGCGTGTGGCCGTAGCCCGTGCACTCGTGAATAATCCTGCCGTAATCCTCGCTGATGAACCGTCGGGTAGTCTTGACAGTAAGAACAAACAAGAACTGCACCAACTCTTCTTCGATCTCCGTGACCGTTTTGGTCAGACCTTCGTCATCGTCACCCACGATGAGGAGCTCGCCGCCCTTACCGACCGCACTATTCACCTGAAAGATGGTGAGGTGGTGGAAGCGGAAGTTGTTGCCGAATCGGAACAACCTGATGATTTGAGGAATGAGGCCGATCAACGGGAAGGCGAAACGGTGGAAGAAATAGATATGTAGATGATGCCCCGCCCCTAACCCCTCCCCATGCCTATGGGGAGGGATTGAGGGAGGGGTGAATGTAATTGTCAGAACGATAATTCATCATAATTACGTTAATCCCCTACAAACAGAAATTCCAAATGACTGATCTTCAGTCATTTGGAATTTTCTCTTGTGCGCCTGACAGGACTCGAACCTGCACGTCCTGAGACACTAGATCCTAAGTCTAGCGCGTCTACCAATTCCGCCACAGGCGCTACTTCTAAGCATGTCTTTTTAGGAATGCATTTGCAAAGGTAGCTAAAAAAATATATTATGCCAAGAAAATCTCTATTTTTCTAGCAAAATAATTCTCATAGTTGTTGGTGGTTTAAATGGTGCATATTAATTTTGCAACAGTATTATTTTAAACAAACAACTATGAAAAAGATATTTATTTTATTGGCTTTGTTCCTGGGTTCCTTGCCGCTTTCTGCTGATGATATCTATGTGAGGATGACCTCGACTGATGAGATAGACACTAATACCACGTATCTTTTGGTGAGCGGTATGAATGGCGGTAAATCTATAGGTAACAATGTGATTACCGGAGTCACGATAAAGGATTGGTATGATAGCTCAGGAAATTATTTATCCATACCTGACAATTATTCAGGATTACTCTATATCCAGTTAGAAGCGATAGATGCTGCAAATCATGTCTATGCTATGAAAATAAGGGGCTCGTCCTATTATATCAGCAACTCTAACAGCACTTACCTTACAACAGTTAACAGTTGTACGAGCAGAAGGGCTCAATGGGTTGTCACCAAGCATTCGGACGGATTGATCCTTAAATCCTACAATAATTCAAGTTATGTGATCAAGCAAAAGGGGTCAAGAGATTTCTTTTGTACAGCTTCCACTTCTTCCACTTATAAGAGTGTCATACTATTTAAAAAGCTGCCTCCGACAGAAACCGTTACCATAGGAAGTGCCGGGTATACGACCTTTGTTCCAGCAAACACACTGGACTTCTCCGGACAGACAGATGTCACGCCTTATGTCGTTACACAAGCGAGTGCTACGGCGGCAGTTCTGGAGAGTCTTGAAAATGTTCCTGCCAAGACCCCCATCGTGGTAAAAGGTTTGGAAGGTAGTTACGACATTCCTGTTACCACTGCTACATCAACTGTGGAAAGTAATCTGTTAATTGCCAGTGACGGAACAGTTCCCGGTGACGGAAAGACGGTCTATGCCTTAGGAAACCTGTCGGATGGGGTAGGTTTTTACCTGGTAGATACGGATGTGATTATTCCGAATGGTCGCTGTTATCTGCGTGTTAATCAGACGGATAAAGCGCCTCAGTATATGCGTATGACCGTTAATCATACAACTGGTATCGATGAATATAGTGGGATAACAGATCACCCTTATTATTATAGTCTGAGTGGACAGCGATTAATACACCCCCGTAAGGGTATCTATATATATAAAGGTAAGAAGATTGTCATTAAATAAAAGGATGGAATCATGAAGAAATACACGAAACCTCAAACGTACTGTTACCGTCTGCAGACAGAGTCGTTGATGGTGACAGAGAGTCTGCCCATCATAGGCAAGGACGATGAGAAGATAGAAAACTCAGATCAGGTGTTGTCGAAACCTAATCACAGGCCTTTTGATCTATGGGGGGATGATGAGGATTAGCGCTTGACGACGCGGATGGAGAGCGTTTCTCTGTCGAAACGGATGCCTTCACGATCGATAAACTTGCTCAGTGCACCATTGACTGCTAAATCCTTTGGAGTGCCGATGACAGGTGCTTCGTGTGGTTGCATCAGCCATAGGGTGTCGGTAATCTGCAGGGCCAGTTCCAGGTCGTGTGTTGAGAGGAATATCGTCTTATGCGTCTCCCTACTCAGTTGGTGCAGCAACTGTAGCATGTCCACCTTACTGGGGTAGTCGAGGAAGGCTGTCGGTTCATCGAGGAAGATGACGGGTGTCTGCTGTGCCAAGGCCTTGGCAATCATCATCTTCTGACGTTCACCGTCGGAGAGGGTCTGTACCATCCTGTCCTTGAGCGCTTCGATGCCTACCATACGGATGCTCTCCTCTACAATCGTCTTATCCTCATCGTGGAGGCGGCCCCAAAAACCGGTATATGGACTGCGCCCTAAGGCTACCAGTTCCTCTACGGTCATGTTCTGTACGTCAGGCTTTGTAGTGAGCACCACACCGATCATCTTGGCCATCTGTTTGTCTGTCAGCGTGGAGATATCCACCCCTTTATCCTCATTGTCTTTCGAGATGAAGATCTTTCCACCCAGAGGTGGTTGAAAAGCAGATAAGGTGCGCAAGAGGGTAGACTTACCCACACCGTTAGGACCGATGAGACAAGTGAGAACACCTGCCTCTATCTGTGCGTTGATATGTTCGGCAACAACCTTATTGTTGTCTTTCTGTCGGTAACCGATAGTCAAATCTTTTAGTATGATCATAACTCTAAACCCTTTATTTCACCAATGAACGGGCGTATTCTATAATAGTATCTTTATTCTTGAGCAGGTCGCTCTGCAGCAACGCTACATGATGGTCGGGCTGAATGCCGAATTCCGTCGACTTCTTATCTTTGTCGTACATCGGACATGCTGAGAAACGTACCAGCCATCCGTTGGGGAGTTCACTGGAGAAGGGTAGTCCGGCACCACCACCAGTCTGATCACCGATGATCGTAACATTCGGACAACACTTCATATACTTCACAAACTCGTTGGCGGCACTGAAGACCTGACGGTTGGTAAGCAGATAGACAGGCTTTTGCCAACGGATATTCTTCGAAGGTTTCAGTATTTGTTCCTCATAATCGGAGAAGTCATCGTGACCTTTCCCCTTCTTATGGCGCATATATCCCACCAACATTTCCTTATTGGTAAAACGGGCGGCAAACTTCTCCGCATAGGTGAGGGTGCCTCCGCTATTGTCACGGATATCAATGATCAGTGCCCTGCAGGGAGCCAGGTCCATGAATATATCGTCGAGGTTCCCATTGCCGATAGCACTGGTAAAACTACTGTAGCGCACATAACCGATATTGTCGTCGAGTGTCTTATACCGCAATCCGGATGCTATCTTATAGTCGGTGCCAAGATAATGGGTAATCAGCGTGTCGGAATAATTGCTGGGATAGTCTTCGTGCCACGACCAGTTACGGGCTACGTCGAACGATGTATAGAGGTTAACATGACCGTCTTTCAGTTCACCGATCATATTGGCGAGCACTTCAAAGAGTTGACCCTGGCTCATCCCGATCTCTACCTGTCGCTGATACTTGTTATAGATGGCATTCCAGTCAATCTGTTTGTCGGTAAAGAAACAGTAATGCTCATCCATGATTCTCCACAGTGCTTCGAAATTACCCTGTGGACTATCGTCGTATTCTTCCTCATCGATGCAGGCAACGGTGAGAAACAGACAGCAGCACAACAGGAGGTATTTTCGTATGGATATATTAGTCATAGTCTTATTTTGTTATAGGATGAATAGTGAAGGTCCTGACGATACCGATGGTCAGCAGGTGGGAATAGGTGTGATATTTCAGGTTGTTGACCTTTGCCTGTTGATAGTCGCCAAGGTATCCTATGCGCAAATCTACCCTTGAGAAGGGGATGTCCACCGAAATACTATGCCGCATGCTGGGGGCGTTGAAAGGTGTTGTGAACACGACATTATGATCGTAGTTACCCTCTGAGAAGATCTCGTAATACGACTGTCCGTAGTTAGGACTGAACATAGCACCTAATAAAGGTACGGTCAATTCATAGCGTGCCTTGAGGGTTTTGCGAAACAGGGTGAAGTCGTATTCACCGAAAATACTGGGAGAGATGTTCAGATACAAACGTCCTTGTGCGGGATTGTTGGTGTTATGTGAGTTGTAGAGGAATCCGCCACCGATCTCCGCCATACCACCGACGAACAGGCGCAGGCGGTCGGTCTGTTTAAGGAGCTTATATTTGCCGTAGTCGAAGATATACATACCCAGCTGCTCGGTATTGTCATCCGACCGTGTACTGCTATTAGAAAAGATACCTTGATGAATAAGCAACTCTTTCCACTGATCAGACAGATGACGCGTGGTATGGGAGATATACCGTACCTCAACACCTTTGTATTTTTCCGGACTGAGGTAGGTGTCGAGGATGTTAGATGCCCCGATACCAATGGATTGTACATTGGTAACCAACCGATCGTCTGCTTGTGCATGTGCCGTGAGCGAGACGGCGGTCAGGATACTGATTAGAAAGATTTTATATCTCATCATCGGGGAATAAGCTTAACTGTCCGGATTTCTCTTCATTCTTCTTTTTCCGACGCTTGCCATTATCTTTATTCGTTGCTTGTGGCTCTTGCTCTTCTGTCTGCTCTCTCTCTGGCTCCACGATGGGGTTGATCACCAACTTAACCGGTTCAGAGGTGGTACCCTCGTCGGGATCATTGATAGGATTGATGATAAACTCCACAGGCTTTTCCTCAGCGATCTCCTCTACATCCTCTTCTGCATCTTCTTCTTGCAGCGGCTCGGCCTCAGGTACCGGTTCCTGCTCTGGTTCCTGTTCAGGATATTGTTTTGAATCCTGTTCTGTATTTTCTTCCTCTTCGATCTCCGTACTCTCAGTGTCCTCAGTGTTCTCAGGCATACGTACAGGCTCCAACTCCTCAACCGTGATCTGGTTGGTTGTCCACAGTCGTTTACCACGAGCCTTGAACGACTTCACACCAATGAAAGTCTCTGCATCTACCTCCATCGGTTCGCGGAACGACTCATCACCAGTGAAAGTAACTTTGATAAGAGGATAGGCGACATCCGTGAGCAGTAGCAGTGTACTGCCCGTTGTTATGCCCATCAGGTTCTGTTTTCTCTTCGTGGCGTCGAGTGGGAAGCGCTTCATGTAGGGAAGTCCTTTCTGTTCGGCGTCGAAGAGCACGGCTGTCCACACTTTTTCCGACTTGTATTTCTCGATGCGCAGGATATTATCCTCGTAGTGGTTGTTGATATCGATATTCGTGAGATAGAAATCACCATTATCGAGAATCACGAGGATGCTGTCGTCATCATTGAACTCACCAAGGTAACGTCCGTGATCGTCGTAGTTCAATCGTTTGATGTCCGGATCGAACCACACCTTCCGTCCACCGAGGGTGCTATGACCATGACTCTTCAGTGAGATGCGATGCACGCTGCGCGTGGTGAGACGCTTACCACGGATACCTCTTCCTCGGATCTCTATCTCTGAGAAGTCCACATCCTCAAAGAGTTTTTTCTTCTTGGGATCGGGATCGAAGGTTACCTTGATCACCTCAGCCTCGCCATTGGGGTTAGCGGTGAAGTACATCACCTTAGATCCTTCGGTGCCTTGCGTCAGGTCGTAAACCTTGTCGCGCGTGATGCTGGTAACGTTGAAACGCTTGATAAAGCAGAAGCCTTTCTTGCCGTCACGATATACCACATTATATATGGTACGCGAGTCGTTCTTCTTGAACACTGCCACATGGATGATGTTCTTACCCACGAAGACCTTGTCGGCCACACGGATAATCTTGTACTTTCCGTCACGGTAGAAGAGGATGATATCATCAATATCCGAGCAGTTGCATACATACTCGTCTTTCTTCATACCTGTTCCGATGAAACCATCCTGACGGTTGATATACAGTTTCTCATTAGCCTCTGCCACCTTGGTAGCCTCGATCGTATCGAAGTTGCGTATCTCCGTAAGACGAGGATGCTCTGCTCCGTATTTGTCTTTCAGGTACTGGAACCACTTCACGGTCACCTTTACCATATTAGACAGTTGCTTGTCGATATCCTCTACCTCCGCTTTCAGGCGGGCAATGAGTTCGTCGGCCTTGTCTTTATTGAATTTCAGGATGCGCTGCATCTTGATCTCCATCAGTCGGAGGATATCCTCTTTGGTTACCTCACGGATCATCTGCGGGTAGTAAGGGGTGAGTCGCTCATCCACATATTCACAGGCAGCATCCATATTGGGAGCATTCTCGAAAGGCTTGCCTTTATAGATCCGTTCTTCGATGAAGATCTTTTCCAAAGAACAGAAGTGCAACTGTTCTAACAGTTCGTGCCGACGGATCTCCAACTCTTTGCGCAGCAGTGCCATCGTACTGTCAACATTATGCCGCAATACGTCGTTGACGGTGAGGAATTTCGGTTTGTTATCCTCAATGACACAACAGTTGGGTGAGATATTGATCTCACAGTCGGTGAAGGCATAGAGGGCATCGAGGGTCTTATCTGATGAAACGCCCGGTGCGAGGTGTATCTGTATCTCCACATTGGCGGAGGTCAGGTCGGTCACGTTACGGGCTTTGATCTTTCCTTTCTCGATAGCCTTGGTAATACTCTCTATCAGCGTGCTGACAGTCTTGGAGAAAGGCAGTTCACGGATGACGAGGGTCTTATTGTCGAGTTTCTCTATCTTGGCACGCACCTTCAGCACACCGCCACGTTGTCCTTCGTTGTATTTACTCACATCGATGGATCCGCCGGTGGGGAAATCGGGATAGAGCGTGAACGGCTGTCCTTGCAGATAACTGATGGCAGCGTCGCATATCTCATTGAAGTTATGCGGCAGGATCTTGGATGACAGGCCTACGGCAATACCTTCTGCACCCTGTGCCAGCAGCAGCGGGAATTTTGAGGGTAGGGTGATGGGCTCTTTGTTACGTCCATCGTAGCTATACTGCCATTCGGTTGTCTTGGGGTTGAATACTACATCGAGGGCAAACTTACTTAGTCTGGCCTCAATGTATCGGGGTGCTGCGGCACGGTCGCCGGTAAGGATATTTCCCCAGTTTCCCTGACAGTCGATCAACAGGTCTTTCTGTCCCATCTGCACCAAGGCGTCACCGATGGAGGCATCGCCGTGGGGATGGAACTGCATGGTATGTCCCACGATATTGGCCACCTTGTTATATCGCCCGTCATCCATGCGTTTCATGGAATGGAGGATACGTCGCTGCACAGGCTTGAGTCCGTCCTCGATATGGGGGACGGCACGTTCCAGGATTACGTATGAGGCGTAGTCCAAGAACCAATTCTGGTACATTCCGCTAAGATGGTGCACGGCAGCGGCATCAAAGCGGTTGACCGGTTTATAGTCGGAGTGTCCGTCTTCCGACGGCTCTTCATTCATAGGTATGTCTTTTATCTCGTCGTCCATAGTAGGTATCTCGCACATCAATTACAATCGTCTTTTTTAAGACGACTGCAAATATAACACTTTTCTTTGAAATACGCAAATAATTGCTTGACTGCCTGAAAAGGTTATTACTAAAGTTTTACATGTAATAAATGCCTGATAATGAGTGTCACTTCGTGACAGAAATCTCACAAATCTTTCAAATCTTTCAAAATAAATTTGTTTGATTTGTATAGATTTGGAAAATTTCTCGCCGTAGGCGACTAAGTATCAGTAATTTAGCTTACTTCAGAAGGTTGAGGGGACTATTTCTTTGGAAGCAGCATACTCTTACCATTGATGAAGAGATTCTCGTTGCTGTCTGGTTCAATCTTCCATACTTCCTTCCCTGAAGGCACCTTGAAGTTGACATTCTCAAGGTACAGGTTACGTACGCCCGATACTTCGATTTCCGCTTCGTCGGCAGTTAATTCAGAATCTCTTATGGTGAGCATGTTCAGATCGTGTAGCAACATCAGTCGTTTGGTGTGTGACTGGATACGTTCGATGGTCACGTTACGGGCCGGTGACTCAGGTATGCCGTTGACTTTCAGGAAATAGGTTCCTCCCTCAATGATATTATCGCGGATAAAGACATTGCGGTAGGCAGGTGTGAAACGGTCGAAGTCCATGGGTACTCGGGCAGACAATCCACCAACATAGATGGCAGCGCCAAGCATATCGAAGCTAATGGCTTCTTTGGCTGCCTTGATCCTGTTGCGCTCATAATAGAGGTTCTCTCCACCGCCACCACGAGGACGGCGTGTCTTGAAACGAAGACCTACGGAGGTCCCTTGGAACACATTATCGTGAACGTAGATATCCCGGATCATACCCGCTGTCTCAGAACCGCAGGTAACACCACCATGGCCAATGGCCGTGAGGTTTTTGCGGATAATAAGGTTCTCACAAGGACGGTGCACTCTCATACCATCGATACCACGACCGGCCTTGATGGTGATATTATCATCACCCGTCTCGAGGAAGTTGTATTCAATCAGGACATTACGGCTCGACTCGATATCCATGCCGTCGCCCATCGGCAGACCAACGCTGTGTACCTTTGTGCCACGGATAATAACGGAGTCGCAGTAGGTAGGCACGATATTCCAGAAGACACATTGTGTGAGATCGACACCCTCAATCAATACATTCTGACAAGCCACAGGTCCGATAAAGGTGGGCAGATAGACACAAGTGCTGTCATGACCATCGTAGATTCGTTCGGTAGGTGGCAGGTCGTAGTTGACACGACTGTCGAAAGAACCGTAGCCGGGGTTCTTATGCCATAGTTCGCAGTCGCGGCCCGGACCGATGAGATGCCCCGTGCCGGTAATGCCGATATTCCGTTGTTTATAGGCATAGATCATGGCACCACAAGACATGGCCTCTATACCGGCACTGCGGGTGAAGACAACAGGCAGATAGTCTTTGACATCACCACTGAAATACACGTTTGCTCCTTCTTCCACGTGCAGACAGACATTCGACTTCAGTTCGATACGTCCGGTATACCAGTCGCCCTTCGGTATGACCACCGTACCTCCACCTTTTGCGGCCACTGCATCAATGGCAGCCTGAATCTGTTGACGAACGAACTTTCCTTTCTTGGCTCCCATCTTAGTGATGCTGAGCTGGTAGTCGGGAAAGACAGGTCGTTGCAGTTGCGGCATGTCAAAGGGTGCGTTGATGGGTGCTATCGTGTTAGGCATGGCTGCCGGACCTACTTCCTCTGCAGTAGGGATATGTACCTGGGCAAAGGCGGAAACACCGAAAAACAAACAGATTAGAATGAATAATGGTTTAGATACGATTGTTGTCTTCATAAATTATTATGCGAAATGTTTTAATACGTTTTAAGTAGGTGTAAAGTTAGTAATCACAGGGTTATCTCACAAGTATTAGGGGTTAGTTTAACTTTTCTTTAACACAGATTTTACTTTTCGCCACTTCATGTTTCTTTATAATAGCGAATAAATAAAAACGAAATAATGAAAAGAGTAATAACATGTTTGTTGGTGATGGCCTCTCTCTTTGCTTACGCACAGGGAGACCGTTTTGAGTGTAATGACTCATGCAGTGTGAATACAACTGGTGAGGCAACGTTTAACGTGGTGAGTCCGACGGGCTTCTCTACCGTAGAACCGATAGAGATGGCACCTCGATTGACGACGCTTGACGGTAAGACAATAGCTATTGTCGGCGAGGACTTTATGTACAATATTACACACCCTGAGTTGAAACGACTGATCCTCGAGAAATATCCCACGGCAAAGATTATTATGTATGATGAGCTTCCGATAGCGGGTCCTTATCCTGCACCGGGCATCGTGAGACAGTCGACCGAGATCTTCCGTCAGCGACTTATCGACCTAAAGGTGGATGCGGTGATTGCCGGTAATGGAGGTTGTGGCATCTGTACGCCCAAAGAGACAGGATCATGTATCGTGGCAGAGAAACTGGGCATCCCTGCAGTCATAGTCACAGCTCCCGGTTTTGATAACCAAGCCCGTTATACGGCGCGTAACAATGGTGTGCCCGTTCTCAGAGTAGCCGTCTATCCTGGTGCTTTCGCCACACACACCGAGGATCAGTTGATTAAGAATACGAATGAGATCACATGGCCGCAGATAGAGAAGGCACTGACCACTCCTATAACAGAAGAGGAATATGCCGCAGCGGGTAGTGCACAGGGAATTACCGATGATGTGTATCACGGAACGATCGATCAGATCTATGCGTATTTCAAGACGATGGGATGGAGCAACGGGGCACCCTTTAATCCACCTACTTATGAGAAGGTACTGAAGTACCTCGACTACACGGATTATAAATGGAACGAGACGATTGCCGTATTACCGGCAGCCTATCGGAATACCACCACGTGGCATGTGGCAGTAAATGCATGTATGGCTGGTTGTAAACCAGAGTATATGCCGATATTAATCGCTATGACAAAAGCTATGGCTGGCGGTGATTTTCGACGGACATTGGGGAGCACCCATGCTTGGGTTCCTTATTCCTGGATTAACGGACCGGTAGCCCGTCAGTTGGGCATCTCCAGTAGCCAAGGTGAGATTAATGCTGAGGCGAACACGGCAATCAGCAGGTTTATGACGCTTGCTATGATGAATCTTGCGGGGTATTACGTGGGACAGAGCCGCATGGGTACCTTCGGATATCTGCAACCGTGGTGCCTTGTAGAGGATGAGGAGGCATGTAAGCGTGTGGGATGGCCTACGTGGAATGAACAGCAGGGCTATCAGATCAATGAAAACACCATCACCCTATCATCGGCATTGATGTGGGGAAATAATATGGCACCGTCGACCACCGATCCGGAGAAGGTGATGCAGTTGTTGGCATGGGATATCTCCGAGCGCTGCCAGTTTGCCCTGGGCAGTGGAAAACAGTTTACTAACCGTGTGATACTGATGACAGAACCGGTAGCTGGCATTCTTGCCGGAGGTTATCCGTCTTTGGACAATTTTGAGGATGTGCTGATAGACAACTCGCGTCGCTCGGCCTATGAGCGAGCCTTTGCCAACTACTATGCCAATGCAGGTAGTCGGAAGGATGACGGGGAACATAACTTCCAGCAGTATCTGGCCTATATCAAGAAATCGGAAGAGGCTGCCGAGACAACGATGCCGGTATGGTATGACTCGCCAGAATCTACCATGGTGACGATACCGACGATGGAGAAGGGGGCTACTGCATTCCTGATTACCGGTGATGCCTCACGCAATAAGATTCAGACAATGCCAGGCGGAGGGTTCTCAACCGTTGCTATTGAACTGCCGGATAAGTGGGATGAACTGATGAAAGGTCTGGGATACCTACCGCTTGAGGGATATCGGTTGGAATCAACTCATACAACAGCTATCAATCAAGCAAAAGGATCCTCTTATCGTAAAAATGCCAATGCCAGAATGTACAACATGAGAGGACAGCAACTGAACCGTCGGCCGTCGCGTGGCGTGTATATCCAATCGGGCAGAAAAATGCTATCACGATAGTTATCAGGGTGCTATGACCTATCTCTAAGCTATGAAACGAAGCCAGATTTTTGCTTAAAATTGAGTTTGCCTTCATATTCTGCATAAGGAGTTAATAGTCAATAGCTTGCACGTATGAAGGCAAATCTCTTGCCTTCATACACCTTCATAAGACCAAAACAAGTTGTTTTGCTTTAGATAAAGTGACTTTTCTCATGGGATTTTATCACTTTCTCCAGACCAAAACAACTTATTTTGGTCATAAGATGAGGATTACTTCATGTGAAAATGATTACTTTCATGTGATATGCTAATCCATCTGAATGTCTGCGGTAATTATACCCTGTCTCCACAATCTGCATCGAAAACCAGGAAATTACCCTATAATTATGAAGGCAAATTGTTTGCCTTCATCATTGTAATATATTGATTGGTAGTTTGTTATGTTAAAAATGAAGGCAAGACATCTTTTAGATAATCATGTTCTATTGGGGCCCTGTCCCCGTCTTCCTTACCTCCACTTTCCTCATTCCGGCCACCGAGCCGGAATCTCATCCGGTTTATTTGGAGCAGATCGCGGATCAAGTCCGCGATGAGGGTGTTATGTCCGCAAAAACACTTGGGTACAGGCTCTAAAAAGTGTTTGTCCCCGTCTATGACGATGAAATACACACTCCTTGCCAGATAGTCAAGACATTGATTTTGTTAATTTAACAGTATGAATGGTTTCTCTTTATGAGGTTTTGCTTATCTTTGCAGGCAAAATATTGAGAAAGAAGATATTTGTTAGATTAAGAATGATTTGTCATGGCACAGGAAGACGTATTTAAAAAGATTGTTTCTCACTGTAAGGAGTATGGTTTTGTATTTCCCAGCAGTGAGATTTACGATGGATTAGCTGCCGTATACGACTACGGACAGAATGGTGTAGAACTGAAAAATAATATCAAGCAATATTGGTGGAAGAGTATGGTGCTGCTGCACGACAATATCGTTGGTATCGACTCTGCCATTTTTATGCATCCTACGATATGGAAGGCATCTGGTCATGTGGATGCTTTCAACGACCCCTTGATTGACAACCGTGATTCTAAGAAGCGCTATCGTGCTGATGTGCTGATAGAGGATCAGATTGCCAAATACGAGGAGAAGATCGACAAAGAGATACAAAAGGCTAAGAAACGTTTCGGAGATCAGTTTGATGAGGCTCAGTTCCGTGCAACAAATGCGCGTGTATTGGAGAACCAGCAGAAACGTGATGCCCTGCATGAGCGTTACTCTGTGGCTATGAATGCCATGGATCTGGAAGAGCTCAAGCAGATTATCCTGGATGAGGAGATCGTCTGCCCGATCAGCGGAACACGTAACTGGACCGATGTGCGCCAGTTTAACCTGATGTTCTCTACCGAGATGGGTGCTTCTGCTGATAATAGCATGAAGGTTTATCTGCGTCCGGAGACTGCACAGGGTATCTTTGTAAATTACCTGAACGTACAGAAGACTGGTCGTATGAAGATTCCTTTCGGAATTGCTCAGATCGGTAAGGCCTTCCGTAACGAGATTGTGGCAAGACAGTTTATTTTCCGTATGCGTGAGTTTGAGCAGATGGAGATGCAGTTCTTCGTAAAACCGGGAACAGAACTGGAGTGGTTCAGCAAGTGGAAGCAAACTCGTATGGCATGGCATCAGGCATTAGGTTTCGGTGCAGAGAACTACCGTTTCCATGATCATGAGAAACTGGCTCATTATGCCAATGCTGCCACAGACGTGGAGTTCCGTATGCCGTTTGGTTTCAAGGAGGTGGAGGGTATTCACAGCCGTACAGACTTCGACCTGTCACAGCATCAGAAGTATAGTGGAAAGAAGATTGAATACTTTGATCCGCAGACCAATGAGCGCTATACTCCGTATGTTATCGAGACTTCTATCGGTGTGGACCGTATGTTCTTGTCTATTATGTGTCACGCTTATACTGAAGAGCAGTTGGAGAATGGTGAGAGTCGTGTCGTTCTGAAGTTGCCCGCAGCCTTGGCTCCTATTAAGTTGGCTGTGCTGCCATTGGTTAAGAAAGGCGGTCTGCCAGAAAAGGCTCGTGAGATCATCGATAACCTGAAGTTCCACTTCAACTGCACCTATGATGAGAAGGATACCATCGGTAAGCGCTATCGTCGTCAGGATGCTATCGGTACTCCGTATTGCGTAACCGTTGACTACGATACTCTGAATGACAACTGTGTGACCCTGCGTAACCGTGATACCATGGAGCAGCAGCGTGTCAGCATCGATCAGTTGAACAGCATCATTGAGGACAAGGTAAGCATTGCCAGTCTGTTAAAGAAAATACAGTAATGAAAAAGTATCATCTATTTTTGTCGATAGGAATCCTGTTGTCGCTTTTCCTCACTGCTTGTAGTGAGACAGAGGATGCTGCCAGTGAGTTTGAGAATTGGCAGGAGCGTAACGAGACCTATTTTAACAATATCTATAACAGGGCTAAGAGCGGCAGTTCTGATCTGAAGATCTTCACCAAGTGGAGCATGAACGATGCGGCTGCCACCAAAGCCGACGACCATATCGTAGTACAGGTATTGGAGAGTGGCAGTGGCAGCGGTTGTCCGATGTACACGGATTCTGTACAGATACACTACCGAGGACGGTTGATGCCATCGAGCACATATGCTGACGGGTATGTCTTCGATCAGAGTTATACAGGCACCTTTAACATGGCCACACTGAAACCAGTGAGCAAAGCCGTTAGTGCTTTTGTCGACGGTCTTACCACGACATTGATGAATATGCACATTGGTGATCACTGGCGTGTGTATATCCCCTATAATTTAGGATATGGTACAACACCACCTTCATCAAGTGGTATACCGGCATACAGTACACTGATCTTTGATATTGCTTTAGTAGCTTATTACAGACCAGGGGCAGATGTTCCGGATTGGAAGGCAAAGACAAGCAATCGTTTTTGGATAGAAAAATAAGATGTTAACATACTAATAGATATCGGGGAGTGGTTACTTCCCGATATTTTTATGCGCAAAAATGCATATCTTTTTGTATTTTGTGAATTTTTTATGTAACTTAGCACCCATAATAATAACAGAAGAAGATGAAACACAAATATCTTTTATTACTCATTATACTATTTGTCACAAGTAATGTGTGTATTGCTCAGGAGCAGACTGCACATAGAAAACGGGTAGCTGTGGTCTTGAGTGGCGGCGGTGCTAAGGGTATGGCACATATCGGCGCCTTGAAGGTCATTGAGAAAGCGGGTATCCCGATAGATATTATCACTGGTACATCGATGGGTAGTATCGTGGGCGGACTATATGCTATAGGCTATGATGCAGCAACACTCGACTCGCTGGTGAGAAAACAGAATTGGGCATTCTTGTTGAGTGATAAAAAAGAGGGTAGCAAACTAAGCCTGGAAGATCTGCGGCGAGCAAACACGTATATTATTCAGAAGGAATTCTCCAAGAACCATAATGTTAGCGAGGCCGGACTGATAACAGGTCGTAACCTGGCAGTACTTTTCGATGAACTGGTGGGGGAGTATGGTGGTGATATCAACTTCTCTTCGTTACCTATTCCTTTTGCATGTGTGGCTACGAATATTATCGACAATTCAGAGTATGTCTTTCATGAAGGCAAGTTGGCACAGGCTATGCGTGCCTCTATGGCAATACCGGGAGCTTTCTCACCGGTAAGAGTAGATGACGTGGTGTTGGTTGATGGCGGTTTGCGTAATAACTACCCGGTGGATGTAGCTCGCGAGATGGGAGCAGATATCGTTATCGGTGTTACCTTACAGGGCGATGGTAAGACAGCTGATGAATTGAAGAATACGGTAGATATCCTCTCACAGTTGGTGGATGTGAACTGTAAGAATAAGTTTGATGAGAATATTGCCGACAGTGATATCCATCTGCGTGTAAACACAAAGGGCTATTCGGCAGCCAGTTTTACGGCGTCGGCCATTGACTCTCTGATACATCGTGGAGAGGTGGAGGCCATGCGCCATTGGGATGAACTAATGGCCATTAAGAAAGAAATCGGTATTGATGATTCTTTTACTCCTATGAAACAGATACCGCCACGCCCTGCCCAGGATGTCAAGAAGACGGATAATGGCGATTATATCGTTGGAGGTCTGGCAGTGCGTTTCGATACAGAGGAGCGTGTGGCCCTGCAAGCCAATGTACGTGTGCCACTCAGGACAAAGTTGACGACGAATGCTGAGGCTACCCTTCGTTTGGGAAAGCGTATCATGGGTCGTCTGGATTTGTCACAGTATATGGAAAACACTGCTTATGATAATAACATTCCAAAGTTCATGGGTCGACTGTCGTATATCTATCGGCGTAATGAGTTAAACATCTATGACCACGGTAAGAAAAACCACAATGTCACCTACGATCAGCATTCTGTCGATGTGGCATTGCTGAACTTTAACATCCGTCATTTCAATTTTGAGTTAGGTGCTATCTACGACTATTACGATTTCCGTTCTCTCCTGGTGGCTTACCATACGGATAATCCAGAGGTGCAGTTGGATGACGCTCATTATTATAGGTACTATGCCCGAGTGAACTATAACTCAGAAAACAACTGGAACTTCCCGACACGTGGCGCGAAGTTCCAGGCCAGATACGCCTATTATACAGACAACCTTAGTGAACTGGACGGTCATGCGGGAATGAGTGCAGTGAGTGCGATGTGGCGCATGTCGTTTTTGCTTGGACATAAGTTTTCTATTCAGCCCATGGCCTACGGTCGTCTGCTCTTTGGTCCGTCGCAGCCTATTCCTCTCAAGAATATGATTGGTGGCGATTGGTTCGGACATTATTCCTATCAGCAGATGCCTTTTGCAGGAGTAGGATATATGGAATTCACGAATTCTCATTTCATAGCTGCCCAGCTACAAGCTCAACAACAGTTGGGTACCAGCCATTATATCTTGTTGAAGCTGGCTGCTGGACAACATGCTGATAAGTTCAGTAAACTCATAGATGAGAAAACAATGTTTGGCGTGCAGGCAACTTATTGCTTTAACTCTCTCTTAGGACCTCTCGGTGCTTCGTTGGGTTACAGCAACCTGACCAAGAAAGTGAATTTCTTCGTGAATTTAGGGTTTGAGTTCTAAGAGCCTCACTTTTCCTGTTAATCCTGAAGGCATCAGATGGTCGTCTTCCTTCACTAACGGATACGTTTGTCGGATAAGATGCCTATTGCTGACAGCTGTGGCTGATCCTACCAGACGGTTCCAAAGATTGTTGGCAACTCTTATCTTAAGGTCATTCTTCCCCTTCTTCAGATAGGGTGTCAGATCCAAAGACCACGGAGAGCACCACACACCTCCGGCATATTGTCCGTTGACGTATATTTCTGCTGCGGAGCCAATGCCGTCGAAACTTATCAGATAGCGGTTCTTCTTACTATAACCGCTAGCTTTTATCGTCTTGGTGTATGTAGCCGTTCCTGAATAATAACGTATTAGTGGATTCTTGTTTTGTGTCCAGTCGGTCAGTCTTCTCATACTTATACTTGAAGATGGTCCGCCAGCTATGGGGTCGAAAGTAACTTTCCAAGATCCCTTAATCGTATGTTCATCTGTTTTTCTTGTCCATACAGGGGCTGAAGAGGGCACGTCGCTGAAGATGATGAAGTAGGACTGTCTGGGTTCCATACGCATGACATGGTTATCCAAGAGACGATAGCGCATTCCTGTCAAAGGATCCCATAGTTCTGCATGAGCATGTGAGGTGCGGAAGCGGAAGACGCCCTCGATGACCTCGTCACTGTGATTGTCGAGGAAGTAGATATCTTCATTGTCTGTGCGACGATGGGTATAGTAGAGTCGTGCATTGTCGGGTACCTCCACATCGGGCCTGACACCGGCTTGTTGTAATGCTGTCTTAAGCGTCTGTCCACTACGTGGATCCCAAACGGCAACACCTTCCTGACGGAATAGCTCTATTTGTCGTTGCGCTGCCGGCGTCAGTTCTTCATCGGGAGGCAGTAGTAGCATCTGATAGCATATACCGTCGGGTAAAATGATCCGACCATGCTCTGCCTTCATACGATGAAGCAGTACATCGGTGGTAAAAGCATCATAATCGTATCCTTGCGGGATGTCCGGAAGCAGATGACTCAAGATTCGCTTAGGAACGTTATCACCTAAATAGAGACACAGGTCGTTGACGGGTTTCCCCTGTTGCAGGAGCCATGAACAACGGGCTTGATAATCCCAGAAAGAACTGCTTACCGGCCAAAGGGTGTTCAGTCGGTTGAGTACATATTGTCTTCCATTGGCCGTATTGAGAATATGTCCGGTTACGTCATCCTGATATGCTGAGGCACATACCACGAACTCATTGATGCCAAAACAGTAAGCATAGTCGGCCAGTGTCTTAATATCAGAGAGCGTGTGTTTATAAGTAATATCTGTGAAAGCTTCACCTGATGCGATTCTCTTGCCATAGACATGTGCAGCGCTGGAACAGTCTTTAATGTCGTAGTTTCCCTCTGTCTGATATCCCCAGAACTCTCCCTGAGGCTTGTCTACCCATTTCTTTACTTCAATCTGATCGCCGGCCAGACAGAGAGCACCTCCTATAGCCTGGGCGGTTAGCGTGAGTCTCTCTTGATAGCACAGACGGGCAAACTCTCCATAGTATTCCGTCGTGATAAGATCGCTGATGGTACGCCGCAGGTCATAAAGGAACTGGACGGCTTTGTCGGAAAGTATGCCTGCAGCCATCGTCGGAAGAAATGGTTTCATGACATAGCCTCTCAGTCTGAAGAATTGATGGGGCATATCGTGTGTCCAGTTCTGTGGCCCGGCCTCATGACTGTCCATGCAGATGCCTTCAATCTTTGCCCCATGTGTACGAATACTGTCGATAACAGGCTTTGTGTACGACAACCAATGTTGCTGCGCTCCTGTCTTACTCAACTTATCACATTCCAGTCCGAGAGCCTCAGCACGTCCGTGTTTTGTATGACCGCCTGTAGAAACGGCAACAATACGCATAATCAACCATTTGCCTGCAGGTGCTCCCATCCAGGTTAATGTGCCGTCAGCACGGAGCTTATCGGTGATATCCACAAAATGTTTGGATGAGATCATATCAGATTGTTGATAATGGGGGGGCGCGTCGCCTGTGATATAGTCAGAGACAAGACTGGCCTTCTCCTCCCATCTGTCAACACGTGCCCGTGCAGAGACGACGATATCAGTAAGTTTTACGGGTTCTTTTACAGTAATGCGGAAATATCGGGCTACAGTTGTTGGAAAGGCAATGGTTTGTTGCTTGACACCGCCAAGGTTCTGATATCTGGGAGGAAGATGACATATTGGTTTGTAATGAATGGCATCATCGGATGCCTCCAGAACAGCAATGTCGGGTAATTCCTTGAATCCGCAGCCGTAGAAACGGGTAGGGTCGTTTTGCAGCAGTGGCTTGTGAGTGGGAGGTACCTGCATAGATGAGGTGCGTGCTTTTCCCTGGGCCGATGCCGTATAGGTAATGCTGCGTGCAGTGAAAGAATGATGAAAGTCGAATACGAAGACGGTATCCCCTTGATGGTCTAAGGTAGCTCCTGACAGATGAGAATCACCAAGGAGTGACTCTTGATAAGGTATGGCGTAAACAGCAACATCCTCATGCCAGTCTTGTGGACAGTGGGGGAGTGGCAGTCTCGTATTCAGACCTCCTTTCCTTGGTCCTACAGAGGTGGCAATCACTTCAGCCGTTGCCAGTCGCTGCATGCTATGGTCGGGCGTAATCCATTTGCCTCCTGCAACATATCCGTTGCCCACATTAGCCTCAAAACTTAATCCTAACCGCTGTGCCTCTTGGGCAGCGAAGATAAGATGATCCCACCAGGCAGAAGAGAATACCTGATCGGCACCCTCTCCCTTGCCATGCACCTGATCATAGTAGACTACTCCGCCAACCCCTTGACGCTTGAAGGCTTCCAGATCAGCGGTGATACCTTCACGTGATGTTTTTGTTTCGCCGAAAAACCACCATAGCTTGGTTCGGGCGTAATCTGGCGGTAGCCTGAACCATGTATAGAGTCTCTTTAGGTCGTCTTCTTTCTGGGTGGAAAAGCCACAAGGTAGAATGAAAATTATCAGTAAGAGGGTGAGGAGCGTTCTTTTCATATTCTGTAATTACTCAATACTAGTTATTTCATGAGCAAAGGTAAGGTTTTTTTTGATAATTCACCAGCCATTTTACACAATTATCCGTTTTATCGTTTAAAATACTGTTATTCTTCTTCATTCTTGTGCCGGTCTATAACTGTTCATATGAAAGAACGGGATAGGATTTTCCTAACCCGCTCTTTCAGGTATTTATCTGCCAACTACCATCGTCCACCAGGTCCGCCACCTTGGTTGCCGGAGCTATACGAGGAGAGTGTTACCGTACTTCCGCCAGATACCGTTCCACCGATATTACCCATGCCACCGAAGTATTCTGTACCCCCACTGACGGTTACACCAGATTTCAGTGTCGTGGTACCTGAGGTGGAAACAATCAGCGCCTTACCGCCGCTGGATGGTGTCTTGAAGGCAATGGCCATATTGCCATTGTTATACAGGGCATACCAGGTGTTCTTATTCCATGAGGAGGTGGTATAGCAGGTTTGCGTCAGACTGCTGCCCGATTCCAGAGAACCGATAGCTACGAGTGTGCCCCCGGTGAAATAGAATTTCTTCTGTTGTTCACTGTTCGCATCGATTGCCAATACTTCCACCGCTCCGTCAATGGTGTCGATGACTTTCTCTATGCCAGTAGTCTCTGTTGTCGAGAAATACATCTTGCTCAGTTCGGAGAGACTGAATGTCTTATCACCTGCTGTCAGTTTACCGTCCTTGACAGTCAGCGTCAACGAATTGACAGAGACTGATGTCTTACTGCCATCAACGGCTTCAAATGTCAGATAGGGATAGTCGTCGGCAAAAACTGCCGTCGTTGCTATCATGGATATAAAAAATAACAAAATTCTTCTCATATCTTCTTTTATATAGTTATGTATGATGCAAAGATATGAAAAAGAGTAGCAGACGGAAATTCTTTTCAACAAACCAGTCGTTTCTTTCAACGAAACCGCTACTGACATTTATTTCCTAAGCGTGAAATCAAAACATAAGCCACCGTCATTCCCATTCTTGACGGTGATCTGTCCACCATGAAGCAGTACGGCATTCTTCACGATGGACAGTCCAAGACCAGTGCCTCCCATCTCACGACTGCGCCCCTTGTCCACCCGGTAGAACCGTTCGAAGATACGAGAGAGATGTTCTTTAGGAACACCTGTCCCGTTATCGCTGAAAGTGAAATGCCATCTGTCGGACAACTGTTCTGCCGAAATCTTTATCGTGGTGTTTCTTCCTGCATAGTTGATGGCATTGTCAATCAGGTTACGGAAAATGCTGTACAGCAACTGCCAGTTGCCTTCCACGGGAATGTCCTCAGGCAGACAGTTGATAACGGTCATCTGTCTGGCGGATAGGGCAGGCTCCGACTCCAGAATCGTATCGGCTACCAAGTCAGAGATATCCACTCGCTCTTTTTGTAACAGATGAGATGCGTACTCCATCTTGTTGAGTGTAGAGAGGTCTTGCAATAGAGCAGAGAGTCTTTTGGCCTGTGCATTAGCACGCTTGATAAACTGTAATTTTGTCTGTTCGCTGATGTCGGCACTGTCAAGGATGGTGTCGGTATATCCGAGAATACTGGCTACGGGAGTCTTCAACTCATGGGCGATGTTCTGTGTGAGTTCACGGCGCATCTTATCTTGTCTCAACCTCTGCTCCCTACTGATACGCTCATCCATACGACGGGCATAGCCGTATAACAGCCATCCCAATCCTATCATGACGATGATGGAGAAAAACAACAGATGCCAGTCGTTAGGCTCATTGAGCGGCATCTTATTCTTACGGTCAATATCGTCGAAGAGAATAAAAGTGGCTGCGTATGCGATGAATATCAACATCACACTAATCCACATCCTTCGACCTTCCGTATTCCCTTTCATATTATCAACGATACTCCAAATGCCCTTCCTGTGAAGAGGGAAGGGTGACGATTACTCAAGGCAATAACCAAATCCCTGACGGGCAACGATGCATGAGGCATAAGTCCCCAGTTTCTTACGCATGCGAGCCATGTTGACATCCACCGTGCGGTCGGTTACAATCACATTCTTCGGCCAGACTTTCTCTAACAGTTGTTGACGGGAGAATACTTGTCCGGGATGACTCATCAGTAGATATAACAAACCAAACTCTGTCCTTGTCAGAGAAACATCTTCTCCATCTGCCGTAACGGATTTTTGCTTCAGGTTGATGGTAAGACCTTTGTAACTGATACTGTCAGACGAGTCGGCTTCTTTGTCGGATATTCTGGTGAGTACAGCTTTTACCCTGGCAATTACCTCACGTACAGAGAACGGCTTGGTGACATAGTCGTCGGCTCCCAGATTAAATCCCTGTAAGGTGTCCTCTTCATTATCTTTGGCAGTCAGGAAGATGATGGGAATCTTTGCAGTCTCTTTCCGTGACTTTATTTGCTTGGCCAACTCAAATCCTGATATACCAGGTAACATGATGTCAAGTAATAATAGGTCGTAAGATCTGATATCTTTTTTCTGTGCCTCCTCAGCAGAGTAGACTGTATCTGCCTCAAATCCTGCCGCAGACAAATTATATTGTAAGATCTCACACAGATCTTGCTCGTCATCAACTACCAGTATTCTTTTCTTTTCCATATTGCAAAGATACAAAAAGTGAGCGCAAAAACAAAGAAAAAATGTTTTTTATTTTTTTTTGCCGAACGAAAGTATCTTGACGAAGTCAAAAGTATCAAATAATTGATAATTAATAATTATTTAGAAAAGAAGATATTTTACTGACCGACGCGTGCCTCTACAACATTCACGACATAGTCTCCAAGCTTTTCCAGTTCTCCCACCATATCACCATATAATGTTCCTATCGCATAACTGTATTTACGGTCGTTGACATCACGGATGTTGTCCGATTTTAATCGATCACGCATCTGGTTGATGTTGTTCTCCAACTGATAGGTCTCATGAATGTTATGTTTGGATGGATGACCGTGCATCATATTGCACATCTGGGCTAATGCCTTGTCACAAAGGGCCATCATCGACTGAGTCTTGAGGATCAGTTCTGAAGACAACTCGTATCCTTGCTGTTGGCGGCGTCTCATCATACGTGCTAAATTGTAGCAAGCATCACCGATAGACTCCAATTCACTGACTTCACGCATCATCTGACGGATCTTCATCTTTGTGTCGTCACTCAGATGGCCTTCACCAACCTGTTCAAGATACCGGGCAATCTCCAGCTCCAGACGGTCGGTCATGTCTTCTTCCTTCTCTATCCGCGTAAATAACTCAGTAAAGGCTTTTTCATCTTTCTCCAGAAAGAGTTTTTGAACATCCGCAAACATCTCACGTGTGTTCTCTGCAAAACTGGATGTCTCTTTCTCTGCTTGCAACACTGCGATCTCAGGCGTTTGGATAAGGTTTGCTCTGATATAACGCAACTTGAATGTGTCTTTTTCTTCTTGTACTTTTTCTGGCAGTATTTTGCAGACGGCCTTTTCCAACTGAGGGATAAACCAAATGAGGATAGCTGTGTTCGTGACATTAAAACAGGTGTGGAACATTGCAAGTACGACGGGCAAACGCTCTGCCTGACCACCAATGGCAGGATTGTAGCCTACCAGTTTACAGACCATGTCAACAAAGGGATAGAAGACGAGTAATACCCAGATGACACCAAATACATTGAAGAGCAAGTGAGCCAGCGCCGCCCTGCGTGCCTGTGTGCCAGAACCTAATGCCGCAAGGTTGGCAGTTGCTGTTGTTCCGATATTCTCACCCATCACCAAGGCAATACCCAGGTAAATGGGCAGTACACCAGTAGAGCAGAGTAAGATGGTGATAGCCATCACAGCGGCAGACGACTGTACAATACAGGTGATAAGCGTTCCGATAGCTAAAAATGCGATGATGGTGAGATAACTATTGACATCGAAAGAAGAAAAGAAATCCACGACAGCCGGGTTGTGTCCCAGATCCATCTCCTTTCCTGTTGTGCTCAGCATTACTAACGACAGGAACATAAAAGCAATACCAAAAAGGAAGTCACCAATATATCGTCGTTGTTTCTGGTAGATCAATACTAACCCGATGAAGAAAGCAGGGAAGACGATCATCGTCAGGTCAAGCGAATAACCCAGTGACATGATCCAGGCGGTAAGTGTCGTTCCGATGTTTGCTCCCATGATGACACTGATGGCTTGGGCAAGGGTAAGCAAACCTGCAGAAACAAAGGAGACCGTCATAACCGTTGTGGCGGATGATGATTGCACAGCGCATGTGACAAGTGTTCCTGTAAGCATGCCGGTAAAACGGTTGGTCGTCATCTTACCTAAGATATATCTCAGTTGTGGTCCAGCCATCTTCTGCAGGGCATCACTCATCATTCGCATTCCATAAATCAGCAAACCAAGTGCGCCCAGCAGCTTGATGGACGTTGATAGGTAGTCCAGAATCGTTGTCATAATCTTTTCATTTTATATTTGCAAAGTTATGACCAAATCGTAAATTCAGTAGTAATAATTCGTTACATTGCTATTACAGTCCGTAAATGTAATGTGCTTGTAATGATTGCTGCTATAGCTGAAAGAATCTGAATTGCTTTTCGCTATATTCCCATGCTACAACATGGAAGTGAATCAGGCGGGCTAACAGTGTAATCACTTTGTGGCGAGGGATTCTAGAGCGGCGTACTATCTGATTAAGCGTCGGTCTGTCATCGCCAATAATACTGAGCAGTTGACTGACCGTTTCGGTATATGTCATGATTGCCCCGTCTTCTCTTTGTGCCTCACGCCATAGAGCCAGATGTACGGGGGAAGCGACAATATTCTCGTCGGCGATGCGGATATAGGCACGCCCTTTCTCATCTTTGTCGGTCTTTGCGTAGATAGGCCGTTTGTCAGAAGGTGGAATAGTGGCTACGACGATAGTGCGCCCCTCTACGCGGTATGTGTCGAACGTGATGCTTGCCTCCGGTCGACAATAGCGCCATGCTGCCTTGTGCATCATGTATATCTCCTCCTCAGAGCGTACACCAGAGAGATGACCGTCATCACGAACACCAATCAGCAACCTGCCACCGTCGGTATTGGCAAAGGCCGATACTGACCGAGCCAGTTTCTCCGCATCGGTAACCCGATATTTGAAGTCCTGCTGTTGATGTTCTCCCTCTTTGATGAGGCGAAGAAGATATTGTCTGTCGTCCATAGCTCGCAAAGATTATTATTCTCTTCTCATCCACTCATGGCGCTCATCTTCCGACATCTTTTCGATGGCATAGCGCAGCGTGGTGCGTGACATCTCATGAGCATGCTGTCGTAGAAAATCGCGAAGCAGATCCATGGAAACACGCTTACCCATCTCGCGTAACATCCAACCGACAGCCTTCTGCATGAGATCGTGTGGATGATGCAGATGTATCTCTGCATAGCGCAGGCACCATGAGGGGTCACCTTGCTGGGATGTTTTCCAAGTGCAGACCATACTCATGCGCTGCCGCCAGAGATTATTGCTATGTGCTAACTCGTCGAGCAACTGACGCTTATAACCTTCTGTGCCATCACCCATGTGAGTGGGCAGGAGTATCCAATGTCCGAGAATCTTTGGGGCTGAAAGATCCACCAAGTCCCAGTTGTTGGCTCTTTCTGCATACTGCAGATACATCCTTACGATCTCATCACGTTTCAGGATAGCGGCTTCGTCGTTTAGGAGTCGCTTACTGGCAAGTCGCTCATACTGATCAACCATAATCAGCAAACCGCATAATCTCACCTCATGCCACTTTGACATCAGAAGCTCAGGAATCTCTTCTAATGGGAAGTCCTTGGCAACGCTCTTAACTACTTCACGTGTCTGAGGAACCTTCAATCCTAAGAACTCATCGCCCTCACCATATTCACCTGGTCCTGTCTTGAAGAAACCCATTAACACCCTTCGCTGTTCTTCGTTGTACAGCGACTCCATATACGCAATAATCTCTTTTGCTTTCATCTTCTGCAAAGATAAGTCTTTTCCGTAGACTTTCCTAAAATAATCACGTATTTTCTTTATTCATCAGGCTTTTCTATATTCTTCTGTATTATTCAGTAATCTTTTCTATAATCTTCTATAACCTTCTCTATATTCTTCTCTATACGTTATCTCATTCCGTTGACATCTAAGTATCCGTAAGATAGCCCTTTTGCTGGTAATACAAAAGAACCCGTATAAACACTGGGCCTATACGGGTTCTTTAATGAATTATTTATTGCTAATGATCTCGAATTACTTTACCTCCTCAAAAACGACTTTAACTGACTATCAATGCGTTAGCACCGGATGTTGCACACATGTCGCAAAAATGGAAATAACCATTGATAATCAACATGTTACAAAATCACTGCAAAGGTGCAGA
>CADBSW010000115.1 GCA_902797505.1 uncultured Prevotellaceae bacterium
AACGGTCACGACCTTGCTTGGCAGAACCACCTGCGGAGTCTCCCTCCACGAGGAAGATCTCACATTCCTTAGGATCTCTGTTAGAACAGTCGGCCAACTTACCGGGCAGACCACCACCACTCATCGGGTTCTTTCGCTGAACACTCTCACGGGCCTTGCGGGCGGCGATACGTGCTGTAGCTGCCAATACCACTTTCTCGCAGATCATCTTTGCCTCTTTGGGGTGCTCCTCGAGGTAGTAGTTCAAGGCCTCGCCGACAGCCTGCTGTACGGCACCGGTCACCTCGCTGTTACCCAACTTTGTCTTGGTCTGTCCCTCAAACTGTGGCTCTGCTACCTTGATGCTGATCACAGAGGTAAGTCCTTCACGGAAGTCTTCACCCGTAATCTCTATCTTTGCTTTCTCTATATTCTTGGAGATGACAGGGTCGGCATCGGCATAAGCCTTCAGCGTACGTGTCAGGGCCATGCGGAAACCGGTCAGGTGGGTACCACCCTCGATGGTATTGATATTATTCACATAAGAGTGGATATTCTCCGAATAGTCGGTATTGTACATGATAGCCACCTCGATAGGGATGCCCTGCTTCTCGGTCTTCAGGTAGATTACGTCGTCGAACAGATGGGTGCGGTGACGGTCGATATACTTCACAAACTCCTTCAGTCCGTCCTTGGCGTGGAAAGTCTCCTGCTTGGTATGGCCTTCCTCATCCGGGCGCAGGTCGGTAAGCACGATGGTGATGCCGGCATTCAGGTATGCCAACTCACGCATGCGCTTAGCGATGGTGTCGTAGTTGTATACCGTAGTGGTGAAGATGGTTGGATCCGGCCAGAACTGCTGACGGGTACCTCTCAGCTCTGTCTCACCCACCACCTTGACGGGGTAGAGGGGCTTTCCCTTCTCATATTCCTGCTGGTAGATCTTACCATCGCGGAATACCTGTGAGAGCATGTGCTTTGACAGGGCGTTCACACAACTCACACCCACGCCATGCAAACCGCCGGAAACCTTATAGGATCCCTTATCGAACTTTCCACCGGCGTGGAGCACGGTCATAACCACCTCCAGGGCCGACTTGTGCATCTTCTCGTGCTCATCCACAGGGATACCACGACCTTTAGCTTGTACTGTTATACTGTTATCTTCGTTGATCGTTACCTCGATATGAGAACAATATCCAGCCATCGCCTCGTCGATCGAGTTGTCCACCGTTTCATTCACCAGGTGATGCAAACCCTTCTCACTGATATCGCCGATATACATTGCGGGACGTTTGCGTACTGCCTCCAGGCCTTCCAATACCTGGATATTATGAGCCGAATAGTTGTTCTGGTTTTCTTGTAATTCTGCCATTTTATCTTTTATATATTATTTTCTTTCAAATAGGATGCAAAGTTACTAAAAATCGAGTGAAATACAAAAAGAATCAATTCTTTTTTATATCCGAGATGGAGTAACTTCGCTGTGAGCAGCAAAGTTACGAAAAATCGAGCGAAATACAAAAGGAAAAGTTGTTTTTCTTTGTACTTCCGAGATGTGGTAACTTCGGCGGAGCCAAAGGTACGAAAAAAAGCGTTAAATACAAAGTATTTAGTTGCTAAAAATCGTCAAAAAAAGAGACCATGCGGTCTCTTTTTGATTTCACTACAAGGATAATCCGATATTACTTATCATAGTTGTGTACTCTTTGCCTGACGCACTTTCGCCCTGAGGCTTCCCCATCGCAGCTGGTATTGTGCACTAAACTGTATGCGGTGTGGGTTATAGTCGTTTGTTCGGCGCTGTATGATATCTGTCGTCTTCAGGGTTGACTCGGATATCGGCCAGTATTCATAGCCGAGGGTGAGGGCGAGACGATTCTTGAGGAACTGTTTCCTGAGGTTGGTTGAGAACTGTATCTTGCTGTCGCTTTTTATCTGCAGACTTTCCTCACTGCTCATCCATGCGATAGATGTGTTCAGGCGATAACCTTTCGGCAGGGTATTGTTCGACCTTATGCTGGCTATAAAAGCAGTGCTGCTCATCTTCTCTTCCAGATGTTTCTCACGGGTGAAGAACGATGTCAGGTTCACGTTCATCATCCATTTCTTGGTAATCGGTTTGCCGTATGAGGCGCTTAGCTGTAGCCTGCGCTGCTTGCCCAAGTCATCGGTGGAGCTATACATGATGTCGCTGCCATCCATCTTATAGGTGAATGCCCTGTAGATGTGCCGGTTGCTGTAGTTGGCATTGATCATCAGTCTGCTGAAGAATGTCAGGGATAGATCCCCTTGATAATAGGCTGTGGGTGCCAGAAAGGGGTTGCCCATGGTATAGCTGTACTCGTTATCCCACCGAATGGAGGGGTTGAGAGAATTCCTGTCAGGATTGGCGAGAGCCCTTGAGAAAGAGAGTCGCATGTTGTGGCCGTGCTTGGCATCGATGGTGTAGCTCAGTCGAATGTTGGGGAACAGGCGGTCGTAATCCTTCTTGTAGTCTTGTTTCGGTGATTGCTGTGATGAGGGCTCTACCGTCTCATGCTCGTAGCGAAGGCCGAGAGAGGCGCTGAACGACTTCAGGGTAAAGTCGTAGCTGGCATACATGGCTGCAATACGCTCCTTGTAGGTGAACAGGTCGGTATAGTTGCCGTATGGCACCTCGCTGCCATCGATGACGAGCCTGTTGTCGGTGTTGGTGTCGTAGTTCCAACTGTCGTAGGCCAAACCTGCCTTTACAGATTGGTTGTTGCCGATCTTCTGTGTCAGGTCGATCTTACTGGAGAACACCTTCCTGCTGAGCTTTGAGTAGTTGTGGCTGTCCCATGTCTGTTCATCCGACAACCGCCATTGATGAGCGTTCCTTCGGTCGCGCCCCTCTGCATAGCCGATGCTTGCCGATAGTTCACCCTTCTTCCAGGCATGCGTGTAGTCGGCAAAGAGTTGGTTACTGTTGTCGGTACTCTTGTCCTTGCTCTTATTCTCCATGGTCTCAACACGATTTCCTGCGTCTGTGAACTCCGTCAGCATGTTGGTCTTGCCGTCCGATTTAAACAGGTCTGTACCTGCTTCAATGGTAAGGAGATCATTAGGGGAGAAATCGTAGCCGATACCAAATCTCCCGTGTAGGCTCATGCTCTCGCTGTCGCTCTCCATAGTGGTGTGGTGCGTTGTGCCCGACGATAGGAACATCGTGCTTGTCTCGCTCTCTCCGTCATTGTAACTGAGTCCGTCAATTAGCGAGCCATAGACCGACCACCGTCCTTGCTTGTTTTGGAATCGGAGGGTGGGGAACCTATAGCTGCGATAGCTGCCTATGGGTAGCAGCGATGCGCCCACCATGAGCATACCACCGTCGGCCAAGTTTTCCGTGGTAATCTTCAGTGCAACGGTATTAGCAGCCGACGCTCTTGCCTCAGCTCCCCGCGACATGATCACCTTCACGTTTTTTACTGTAGCCCCTTGTATGGTGTTGAGGTAGCTGAGCAACTGACTGCCTTGCAGGCGTATCTTGCGGCGGTTGACATATACCTCGCTGACAATTTTTCGTCCGAAGAGTGTCAGACGGTCGTTGACGACCATCAGCCCGGGCATAAACTGTAGGATGACATCCAGCGGTTCTTTACGCAATGCGGGTATCTGACCTATGTTAACACTGTATCCCTCGGCGTCATAACGGATGCGTCGAGCCCTCACCACCACCTCGTTTAATTGCTTGGTATCTGGCACCATGGGGATATCTACTGTCATGTCTTGTGTAGCATCTACCTCGGCGGTAAAAAGTCGGAAACCGATACAAGTCGCTTGCAGACGATATATCCCTGTTGGGAGTCCGACACGATAAAGACCATTGTCTGCTGCGGCTACACTAAATCTTTTCGTGGTGTCAGCAATCTGCACCAGCACTACCTGTGTGCCAGGCAATGCCTTTCCTTCTTCGTCTGTCACTGTTCCTGCCACCTTTACCTGCTTCACTTGTCCCCAGGCAGACATGCTGAGGCACAACATTATGAGTGTGATCAACTGGATCAATTGGGGATTCTGAAATGATCCGTTTTCCGGATTTGCCGAGAGCCGTTTTCCCGTATGATCAGTTATACTATTCAGCAAATACTTCATTTTCATCCTTTCCTGTTATGATTATTTTAAACGATAGATAATACCATAGCTCTGATACCAGTGAGTCGTGCAAGCTGTCTGCTGCCTGTTTCTTGGGCGTGTGCTTTAATCGGAATAAGCATTTTCGGACCGCTTTTGTCTCCTTTGCAAATATAGAGCAAAAAAGTAATTAAAGCAAATGATCAGATTACATGGATATCTTCATTTGATTCATAATCAAATGGAAATCAGGTAAATGAACGAATTTTACACGCTTTTACACTTGCTGTCCTAAAAGGTGGATTTGGTGGTCGAATTGTTTTGTCCCGCCTTCTGCTTTGAAGAGTCG
>CADBSW010000116.1 GCA_902797505.1 uncultured Prevotellaceae bacterium
ACAAGAGCACGGTATCTGTAATACCAGAACCCGAAGCATAAATTAGTAAACAACTTATTCCAAACAAACAACAGAATCCCAAATCTACCAAGATTTGGGATTTCTGCTTTTAGTAAAATATTACTTAATTTTTTTTGTATTTTTCACACGAATTTGTACCTTTGCCACTTATAAAAGATTTTGAATTCAAAAGAGATAGATTATGCTTACATTAAAACTCATCAGTGAGGAAACTGAACGTGTGATTAGGGGATTAAACAAAAAACATTTTCCTAATCCGGAGGAAGCCATACAGAAGGTCTTAGATGTAGACCGTAAACGTCGTGAGGCACAGCAAAAACTGGATGCCAATCTTTCTGATGCCAAGAAGATGGCAGCACAGATTGGTGGACTGATGAAACAAGGACAGAGAGAGGAAGCTGAGAAGATTAAGGCTTCTGTAGCAGCCCTGAAAGAGACGAATAAACAGTTGGAGGAAGAGATGGCCCAGGCTCAAAGCGATCTGACTAACCTTCTCTGTCAGATTCCGAATATCCCTTACGATGAGGTACCTGAGGGCAAGGCGGCCGAAGACAACCACGTGGTAAAGAGTAATCTGCGTGAGTGTAAGGAAGGCGACACCGTGGGCAACTGGGATACCAACCCTGTGGTGGAAGAAGCTAAGTTGCCTCATTGGGAATTAGCCAAGAAATATAACCTGATCGACTTCGACTTAGGCGTAAAGATTACAGGCGCCGGTTTCCCCGTATATATCGGTAAGGGTGCACGTCTGCAACGGGCACTCATCAACTTCTTCCTCGACGAGGCAAGAAAATCCGGTTATACAGAGATCATTCCTCCAACGGTAGTCAATGCTGCCAGCGGATATGGTACTGGTCAGTTGCCTGATAAGGAAGGACAGATGTACCATTGTGAGGTGGATGATTTCTATCTCATCCCAACTGCTGAGGTACCTGTTACGAATATCTACCGTGACGTGATCCTCGATGAGAAAGACCTGCCTATTAAGAACTGCGCATATACAGAGTGTTTCCGCAGAGAGGCCGGTTCTTATGGCAAGGATGTGCGTGGTTTGAACCGTCTCCATGAGTTCTCTAAGATAGAGATCGTACGTATCGACACGCCGGCACACTCTAAAGAGAGTCATAAGGAGATGTTGGAACATGTGGAAGGACTGCTCAAGAAGCTCGAGCTCCCCTATCGCATCCTCTTACTTTGCGGTGGTGACCAGTCGTTCACCTCTTCTATCTGCTATGACTTCGAGGTTTATTCAGAAGCCCAGAAACGTTGGTTGGAGGTATCTTCTGTAAGTAATTTCGATACCTACCAGGCTAACCGACTGAAATGTCGTTATCGTGGTGAGGGTATGAAGAAACCAGAGTTGTGTCATACACTCAACGGTTCTGCCTTGGCATTACCGCGCATCGTGGCAGCCATTTTGGAAAACAACCAGACCGAGCAGGGTATTCGTATTCCTCGTGCGCTGGTTCCTTATACCGGTTTTGAGATCATCGACTAATGTAAACATTAACCCCCAATAAACATTATGAATTTAATAGTCAGAAAAGAGCAGTTCTCAGAGAAAGTGTTTCTCTTCGAGATAGAGGCTCCGTTAATTGCAAAGAGTCGTAAGGCAGGCAACTTTGTCATCGTACGTGTAGACAAGAAAGGCGAGCGTATGCCTCTGACCATTGCAGGGGCCGATATTGAGAAAGGTACCATTACGCTGGTCGTTCAGCAGGTTGGTCTTTCTTCCAAGAAACTCTGTTTGCTCAATGAGGGCGATCATGTGGCCGACGTAGTGGGTCCTTTGGGTAATCCTACTCACATAGAGAACTTCGGCACCGTGGTATGTGCTGGTGGTGGACTGGGTATCGCTCCGATGCTTCCTATCATTCAGGCATTGAAGGCTGCCGGCAACCGTGTGTTGGCCGTATTAGCCGGTCGTTCGAAAGACCTTATTATATTAGAGGATGCTGTACGTGCCTCTTCTGATGAGGTCATCATCATGACCGACGATGGCAGTTATGGTGAAAAAGGCGTCGTAACTGTAGGTATTGAGAAATTCATCGAACAAGAGCATATCGACAAGGTCTTTGCCATCGGTCCTCCCATCATGATGAAATTCTCTAATCTCACAGCCCAGAAGCACAATATCCCTTGTGAGGTGAGCCTGAACACCATCATGGTGGATGGAACGGGTATGTGCGGAGCTTGTCGTCTGACTATCGGCGGAAAGACAAAATTCGTATGTATCGACGGACCGGAGTTTGATGGTGCGTTGGTTGACTGGGATGAGATGTTCAAGCGCATGGGTACTTTCAAGCGTGAGGAGCTGGATGAATTAGAGCATTTCGAGGAGCATCTCGATCATGGTGAGAAGACAGAGAAGGTGGATATGACGAATGATATCGTGATGGATGATGATCCCACCAACGATACTATCGAAGTGCTTACCGACAATAAGGCAGAGTGGCGTATGACCCTTCGCAAATCCATGAAACCGAAGGAGCGTATGGCTATTCCACGTGTGATCATGCCGGAGTTGGATCCTGTCTATCGTGCCACTACACGTACGGAAGAGGTGAATACCGGACTCACCAAGGAGATGGCTCTCACAGAAGCCAAGCGTTGTCTCGATTGTCCGAAACCTACATGCGTAGAAGGTTGTCCTGTAAATATTGATATTCCTTCATTTATCAAGAATATCGAGCGTGGACAGTTCTTGGCCGCTGCCAAGGTATTGAAGAACACCTCTGCCCTACCCGCTGTATGCGGACGTGTTTGTCCTCAGGAGAAACAATGTGAGAGTAAGTGTATACATCTGAAGAGTGGCGGACAGGCTGTAGCTATCGGTTATCTGGAGCGTTTTGCCGCCGACTTCGAGCGCGAGAGTGGTAATATCTCATTACCAGAGATTGCTCCTGCCAATGGTATGAAGATTGCCGTCGTGGGATCAGGTCCTTCAGGACTTTCCTTCGCTGGTGACATGGTGAAGAAAGGTTATGATGTGTATGTCTTTGAGGCATTGCATGAGATCGGTGGTGTATTGAAATACGGTATCCCTGAGTTCCGTCTGCCCAACGCCATCGTGGATGTAGAGATAGAGAACCTTGCCAAGATGGGTGTTCACTTCCAGACTGATGTGATTGTGGGTAAGACTATCACGGTAGAAGAACTGGAGAAACAAGGCTTTAAGGGTATCTTCGTAGGATCGGGTGCCGGATTGCCTAATTTCATGAATATCCCCGGTGAGAATGCCATCAATATCATGTCATCTAATGAGTACCTCACTCGTGTGAACCTGATGGATGCAGCCAACCCCACAACGGACACACCTCTCAATCCCGCTACGAATGTGTTGGTGGTAGGTGGTGGTAATACCGCTATGGACTCTTGTCGTACGGCTAAGCGACTGGGTGCCAATGTTACCCTGGTATACCGTCGTAGTGAGGCCGAGATGCCCGCCCGATTGGAAGAGGTGAAGCATGCCAAGGAAGAAGGTATCAACTTCCTCACACTCCATAACCCCATCGAGTATATTGCCGATGAGAAGGGTGCCGTTAAGCAAGCTGTCTTACAGGTGATGACATTAGGTGAGCCAGATGCTTCTGGCAGACGTTCACCTGTTCCTGTAGAGGGAAAAACCGTCACATTGGATGTTGATCAAGTGATTGTGGCTGTAGGTGTTAGTCCAAACCCATTGGTTCCCAAATCTATCCAAGGACTGGAGTTAGGCCGTAAGAACACTATCGCCGTAAATGATCAGATGCGTAGTTCGCGTCCTACGGTATTTGCCGGTGGTGACATCGTTCGTGGAGGTGCTACCGTAATCCTCGCTATGGGTGATGGTCGCCGGGCAGCCCTGTCTATGGACAAGCAGTTACGTGGAGAATAAGTTTTTAAACTTCAATTCATACAAAATAATAATCCCGAATGGTTCATGTCATCCGGGATTATTTATGTTTGATCAATTCTCCTTATTTTCCTTTTTCTTTCCTTCCACGAAATAATTCTTTGATTGTGGGTTGCTTACACAATTGGTAATCATGTCGACGCCCCAACCGATCAAACCACCTAATATGATATTCGCGAAGGTCACACCATTGATGGTCTTTTCCAACACGATATCTTTGAAATCAAAATTCTCTGATTGGATCTTGATACGCTGACCCTCCAAATGATGTCTGTTTACTTGAACACTACACGGGAGTTGTACATTAGCATACGTTTGTTTCTCCGTGATAATCGTTACGGGTTCTTTAACGTCTCCATCGATGGCTATTGTAGGACTGCCACCGGTAAGAATCGTTGCGCAAGAGGTTAGCATCATAGCTGGAAGTACCATCACGAATGCTGCTTTTAAAAAATTAGTTTTCTTCATCGTCTTAATTATTAAAAGTGTGTTTATGTAATGCAAAGGTAAGTAGAATAGTTTGAACGTACAAATCTTTTTGGCATAAAAAATCCGTAACTTGCCATGACAAATTACGGATTCCAAATGATATTGCGATGTATTACTTCATGCACATCTTAAAGATATTCTCCACATCCTCTTGCTTGAGCGGTTTAAAACCGGGGAGTGTATCTCCACCAACAGATTTCATCGCCATCGTAGCGAAGTGTGTCTCATCGATACCTACTTCGGGCAAGGTGCGCTTCAGACCGAGGTCGTTGAACAAGAAATTACTCAGACAATCGATAGCCTTATGGGCGATCTCCATGGGCTCTAATGAAGGATCGATACCAAATACATTCACACCAAACTGAACATACTTAGAAACCGTGGTCTCATCCAGACAATACTCCATCCAACGAGGAGTGAGGATGGCTAATCCGAGTCCGTGGGTGATGTCATAGATAGCTGACAACTCATGCTCCATCGGGTGACATGACCATGCCTGACGCTTACCACCGTCTACGAAGCCGTTGATAGCCCATGAAGAGGTCCACATCAGATTAGCACGTGCCTCGTAGTTGTCCGGTTCTCTCATGGCGATCGGGGCATACTTGATGATGGTCTTCATCAGTCCCTCCATGAAGCAATCGAGCATGTACAGATCCTGGTTCATATTGAAGTACACCTCGATGATGTGCGACATCATATCGGCCGCTCCGCAAGCCGTCTGGTAGGGAGATACGGTAAATGTATTGGTTGGGTCCAGGAAAGATGCTTTCGGCAACATGGCAGGTGCCAACCTTCCGTTCTTGTCTTTCGTCTCAGGGTTGCTGATCACACCACCACAATCCATTTCTGATCCCGTTGCCGAGAGTGTCAGGATCGTAACGATAGGCAGGGCTCTCTCGATAGGAGCCTGTTTGCTATAGTCGAGGAACTCCCACGGATCATGATCCACGCATGCACCAGCTGCCATAAACTTAGTAGCATCGATGGTAGAACCACCACCTACAGCCAACAACACATCAATATGATGCTCCTTGCACATCTGAGCACCCTTGCGGACAGAGTCGATACGGGGATTGGGTTCGATGCCGGAGAGTTCAAAGAGTTCAAGACCAGCATCCTGAATCTCCTTCACTACCTTATCATATAAGCCCATGCGCTTGATGGAGCCGCCACCATAGGTCATCAGTACGCGTGTGCCATACTTCTTGAGTTCTTCACCCAGATGTTTCAACTGATCTTTCCCGAAATATACTCGTACGGGAATATCATAAATAAAGTCGTTAATCATATTGTTTAAATTATTGAATATTATTGTTTTGCAGATTCTACTTCACGAATGCAATTCAGGGCATTCAGCGTTCTTGGATAACCGATGAAAGGCAAGTTGTTTGAGATGACAGCGATGAGGAAATCCTTATCATTTCCCACATGATAGTTACCTGCTATATGACCTTTCAACTGGGGTTCACACCCTCCTTGAGCAGCCAAGAAACAGAAGGTGATCAACTCACGTTGAGGAATATCCAGACCCGTACGGGTGTAATAATCTCCGAAGCAATTATCGGCCAACCACTTGTTGATATGCTTACTGTCTTCGGGTCCTGATTTCCAAAAGTCACGCATCTGTTCTCCGAAACAATCCACCTGTGCCTGAGATCCTTTCTCACGACGGTTCTCCATCGTGGTCTTTGCCTGAGGAGCCAACGGCAACGCAATACCCTTCTGTTGGAAGATCTCGTTGGTAGCCGTCAAGAACGGACGAACACGACCCATGCCGAGATAAGCAGTTGCCTGATAAACAATCTCCTTCACCTCTACCGGAGAAACTCCATTCTTCAACGCATCTGGGAGGATATCACGATAGTCGTCTATTCCCTGACAACCAAGAAGTGTTGCGAGATAACAAACATATCGTGTGTGATCATCCAGACGGGTCTTCACCTGATCGGCTACCTCACCAAAGGCAAAAGCGTCGAAGCGTTGCATATATTCAGGATCGGTAACACTTAAAGAAGACTGACTCCCCGGCAACTTATCGTATTCCTCGTCCACAACGGGCTCCAACCATTCGTTAGAAGCGCCCTCCTCTACCTTGGTCATATAGGTAAGATGCTGAAACCAAGAGTCTTTTGCCGCTCCATGCCAATGCTTGGCCTCGGCGGGGATAGCCACGACAGAACCCGGGCGCATCATCAACGGTTCTTTACCCTCCTCTACATACCAACCACAACCTGCCACACAGACCAATACCTGTACAGACTTGTGGTGAATATGCCAGTTATTACGACAACGGGGCTCGAAGGTGACATTCACCAATCCACTATTTGCTCCACCTACGGGTGCCAGATAACTATTACCAATAAAATATTTTGCATAGCCGGTGTTCAATTCACCCTTGGGCCATACAGAGAAATCCACATTTACCTTGTCCTGAGGACATTTTTCTTTCATACTATTCATTTTTTGTGCATTTGTATAAGTCGTTACAATAATTAATTGCAAAAGGATCAAAAACTTTTTCATATTACTTTTATTATTTATTTCTGCAAAATTAATAATTATAATCAAAAAGCATCATATATTATTTACGGATTTTTTTACCAATATTACCGAAAACCATAAACATTGTTAAATGGTTGTTTTATGAGAAAAGAAAACAGTACTTTTGCAGACATTTTTAAAACAATCAAGTTATGAACGGCTTATACACTATTTTACTTCTTGTACTCAGTAATATCTTTATGACGGTAGCTTGGTATGGTCATCTCCGCCTTCAGGAAAACGGCATTAGCGCCAACTGGCCCCTGATAGGTGTGATCGCCTTCTCATGGGGTATCGCCTTCTTCGAATATTGTTGTCAGGTGCCGGCCAACCGGTTGGGCTTTGAGGGTAATGGCGGTCCGTTCACCCTCGTACAACTCAAGGTGATACAAGAAGCTGTATCGTTGGCCGTATTTTGCGTCATCGCCAATATCATGTTCCAACACCAGAATCTCCATTGGAATCACCTGTTGGCCTTTCTGCTGATCATTTGCGCCGTCTATCTTGTTTTCATGGATAGATAGAAAAAGAAATGGGGTGCCATGATGACACCCCAAAACCTCATAACAAACTATTCAATTATCCGATACTATAGATCAGCCAACTTGGCGATCGTCTCCACGTCTTTTCCACGGAAAACCTTCAGGTTTGTGGCAGGAGTATATTGGAAATCAGCATAATGGAAAAGTTGTACGGCGACGAACTGACGATCCTTGCTCACACAACACTCCAGACGATAGTTGCCAAGATCCGCCTTCTGAGGCTTATGTCCGACCGACAATTCATTAGCTATATCAGCAATTGACTTATTGAGCAGGTGCATCATCTTGTCACCCTCTGATGGAGAATAATCAAAGACGAAGCAATCAATCTCACTTCTTGTGTCTACGCTATAAGCCGTTTGTTTTAATCCAAAAAGACCCTTTTGTATCTGTATATAATTATTTTCAGAGAGGGCAGCCGCCATCTCCATTTTCTTAATACTTGCCATTGTTTTGTATTTCTTTAAATAAATGAATAAAAATAAATAATGTGTCCCTAAAGAAATACAAACGCTAACGGATAATGTGTCTCAACGCATAGATATAATAGATGCATGAGACAGATGAGCAGAAAGGAGCCGTCTCCTGGCGGAACCTCCTGTCATGAAATGATTTAAAGGGTTTTACATAACGAAGTAATGTCGTAGTGGTCCTACCCGAAATTCTCTTTAATTGTGAACCGTATGTCGGTAAAACACGTTGAGGACGGGTATTGCAGATGCGATAGAGATGTGAGGCGTCTGACAGGATAGCCACCCCCCGTTCATGATCTGAGGTGCTACGGATAGTGGATGATTCCTCTGTCTGAGATGAGCGGGCAGGATTCTCATCCTCGTTTGGGGAAGCCGTATACCCTTGGCAATTTCCCAAGACGAGAAAGATATTCAATAATATATAGACCAGCAAACTCTTCATCGATGGTTCTCAGACTAATCTCTAATTCTTAATACACATTCCAAAAAAGGAATTACAAAGGTACAAATGTTTTGGGGAATATGCAAAATCATAGGGAAAAGTTTTTTGTTTCGGAATATTTTCGTATTTTTGCATGACAAGAAGTCGGCGCACAAAAGCTCCGACAAGTATTTATAGTTATTTGAGAATTTGACAAGATGAAAATAATCAAGGCATTATTACTGATTTGTGTATGCATGGCCGTAACCAACGGAAATGCACAAAGAAGGAGAACAACCAACAAGGCTAAGGCTAAGGCCAAGCCCGTGGTCGTTGAGGAGAAGCAACCTTCGCCCGAGGAGCTCCTCTATGAGAACATGCTCAGTTCTACCCAACAGATCATGATTATCGATAGCGTGGTGGTGGATAAGGAGCAGTTTATCAATCATATCCCCCTCCCTCCCGATTGCGGTTCGCTGATGCTTTACGATGCCTTCTTCGCCACCTCCGGCCATAGCGACAGTTATGTGTGGCTGAATGAGTTTAAGAACAGGGTATACTACTCTATTGCCGATGCTAACGGCAAGTCGGAGATCGGCACAATGGACAAGTTGGGCTCCAACTGGACCAAGGGTAAGCGACTGGAAGGTCTTTCATATGCCAACTCCTTGAACTACCCGTATCTGATGTCGGATGGTATCACCTTATATTTCGGTCAGCAAGGAGGCAACAATAGTCTGGGAGGATATGATATCTTCGTAACGAGATATGATGCCGAGTCGGGCACCTATTTCCGTCCGGAGAATATCGGTTTGCCCTTCAACTCATCAGCCAACGACTATATGTACCTGGAGGATGAGACGGATAATATCGGATGGTTCGTGACTGATCGCAGACAACCCGAAGGAAAGGTTTGTATCTACACCTTTATACCCAACAAGACCCGTAAGAACTACGACCTGTCGGAATACGACGAGGCTCATGTAAAACGTTTCGCTGCCATAGAATCCATCAGCGATACATGGACCGACAACACAGCTAAGGAAGAGGCCCTGCAACGCCTGGCCAAGCTTACCGAGCGCCGCCAACAGGTCAATAGTGACGATCAGATCCACTTCGTGATCAACGATAATATCACCTACCGCCAGGTGAGTCAGTTTAAGTCTCCATCAGCAAAGAAACTATTCCTCACGCTGGTACAGACACAAGAGCGCTTTATGGCGGATAGCGAGCGACTTGAATCCCTACGCGACCAGTATGCTGAGGGAGGTGAACTGGTAAGGGCACGCCTTACACCCACCATCCTCGACCTGGAGCACTCTCTGGAGGTTTCTGCCCAATCCATCAAAGACATGGAGAAGCAGATACGTAATGCCGAGAATATGACCATTAACCAATAATTTGATAGGATGAAAAAGTATTTTCCAGAATCAGAACTCATCATTAATGCCGACGGAAGTTGCTTCCATCTGCATCTCAAGCCCGAACAGTTGGCCGACAAAGTTATCCTCGTTGGCGATCCTGGCCGGGTGAATACCGTAGCCAAGCACTTTGAAGAAATAGAATGTGAGGTAAGCAGCCGAGAGTTTCATACCATTACCGGCTACTATCAGGGAAAGCGCATTACCGTACAATCGCATGGCATCGGTTGCGACAACCTCGATATCGTGGTAACAGAACTCGACTCGCTCGCTAATATCGACTACACCACCCGTACGGAGAAAGATGAGCATCGTACACTCACCATGGTACGTATCGGCACTTGCGGCGGACTACAGCCCTACACCCCGGTAGGCACCTTCGTGGCATCGGTCAAGAGCATCGGATTCGACGGCCTGCTCAACTTCTATGCCGGGCGCAACGAGGTGTGCGACCTGCAGATGGAGGAGGCTTTCAAGAAGCACATGGAATGGAACCCTATCAAGGGATCGCCCTACGTGGCCATCGCCAATCCTGAGTTGCTCAACAAGATAGCTGGCGAGGATATGGTGAGAGGATATACCATCTCTTGCGGCGGATTCTACGGACCACAAGGACGGCAGATACGTATCCCTATCTCCGACCCCAACCAGAACGAGAAGGTGGAGTCGTTTGAGTATGACGGCATGAAGGTGTGCAACTTCGAGATGGAGAGTTCGGCCCTGGCTGGTATGGCCTCACTTTTGGGACATGAAGCCATGACCTGTTGTATGGTCATCGCCAACCGCTATGCCCAGAAGATGAATACCGAGTACAAGAACAGTATCGACACACTTATCAAACTGGTGCTCGACAGAATATGAAGATTGCTATAGGCTATTGTATCTATTCCATTGCAAGGAAACTTAAGAAAGATGAACACTGAAACAATCTGCGCTCTTGCCACCGCTC
>CADBSW010000117.1 GCA_902797505.1 uncultured Prevotellaceae bacterium
CATCAATGCGGCGCGCAGTAAGAGTTGTACATCATCACCGCTTATTTCCTCATCGGAGAACTTTCTGTAACTCCTACGCTGCCTTAAAAGATCCTTAAAATGTGTCATTCCTTTCTCTTTTGGGGGCTAAGGTACGAAAAAAGAACGTAAAAGCGAAGTATTTTTCGAAGATTAACGCAGTATTTCGTGTATGTCGACTTTAGTCGGCAGATCTGTCGACTTAAGTCAGCATACAGCAAAAGACCACAAACGGATAGCACAAATATACACTTTTTCATCAGAAGAGATACACTTTATCATGAGGAAATATACACTTTATCATGAATAAAGTTACCTGATCATCAGTTAAAGCACATTGATGAAGTCGTTTTGTGGCAACACAGTGTCATGCGGCAAGTAGACTCCCACATTTTTTATGGATAATATTGTATAAATCCGAAATAATATATATATTTGCAGTATGATTGAGGATATCCGCATCGACATCATCACGCGCAGCGAAGACCTGCCGGAAATGACATGCCGCAGTTTCTTCCATAGCAGGGATCTTTTTGAGATCCTGGAGAAGACGCGTGCGCAACAGCCCTACATGGTGGTGGCCACTCAAGAGGGAAAGGTTATCGCTCATCTCATGGCCATCCTGCGCAGAAGAGGATCGCTCATACCACCTTATCTTTTCTCGCAGGGGCGTATCTATGGTGAGGGAGACTATGAAGAGGGTGTTGACAAAGAACATGTATTCCAGTTGATGCTCAGCGAGTTGACAAAGATGTTTAAACGAAAACTTTGTCTCTATATAGAGTTCAGTGACCTGAGCACAAAGATGTTCGGATATAAGATTTTTCGTCAAGAACGGTACTTCCCTGTTCAGTGGATGGAGGTGCACAACTCCCTCCACTCCATGCCACCTATTGAGCGTCTGAACGACAAGATGAAAGAACGCATCACACATATTCAGCAGCAGGGTGTGATCTTCAAGCAGGTGGAAGACAGAGAAGAACTGAAAGCGTTCTATCGTATGCTACACCGTTTCTTCTCCTTGAAAGTACGCCGTTATCTACCACCCGAACGACTGTTCTTCGAGATGGCAAACAATGAGCATTGCAGACTGTTCGTGACAAAATACAAAGAGAAAGTGATTGGAGGATGTGCCTGCATCTATTACAATAACAATGCCTACCTGTGGTATTTAGCATCTCGTAAGCGCCGTTACCCGCTGCAGCACCCGGACACGGCAACCATCTGGGGTGCCATACAGTATGCCTATGAACAGCAATTCCGCCATATCTACTTCATGGATGTTGGTCTACCTTTCAAGAACAGTCAATATCGGGAATTCATCCTCAACTTCGGAGGAAAGGAGGTGAGCACCTACAGATGGTTCAGATTTACGATTTCCTGTATCAACAGCATCATTGGGTGGTTATACCGTGAATAACCATCATGATGCAATAAACCATCAAAAGATACGTTAGTATTTTGATGACAAAGAGATTTTGTTTTATCATGTACTGTCTGTTGTTCATGCTCATGCAAGGCTATGCACAGACATTCACCCTTCAGGGAAAGGTTACAGACGACCAGAATAATCCTGTTGAACTGGCTACCGTGGCAGTGGTTCAACAGGGTCGTATGACCATGACGAACCTAAAGGGTGAGTTCAGTTTGCAGTTGCTCTCAGCAGACAGTGTCGTCATACGCTTCTCGATGGTAGGCTACAAGACGAAGACCCGTGTCTTAAGGAATCCCAAAGGTCGGCAGACCTTGCTCATACAACTGATGGATGACAATACCATTGATGAGGTAGTGGTAACAGAGCAGGTCAGACAGACAGGAACCACCCAACAACTGAAACCCGAGGACATGAAGCAGACACCCTCTGCCACTGGCAATGCCGTAGAAGAACTGGTGCAGGCACAGGCCGGTGTGAGTACGCATAGTGAGCTTTCCTCTCAGTATAATGTACGTGGCGGATCGTTCGATGAGAATTTCGTATATATAAATGATGTGGAGATCTATCGTCCGTTCTTAGTAAGGAGCGGACAGCAGGAAGGTTTGTCGATCATCAATCCCGACATGGTAGAGAAGATCGGATTCTCTTCGGGAGGCTTCGAGGCTAAGTTTGGCGACAAGATGTCTTCCGCCTTGGATATCCATTATAAACGTCCTAAGAAATTCGAGGCAAACATCACAGGTAGCCTGTTGGGAGGAAGCGCCTTCATCGGGTTCTCCAACAAGAAGTTCTCTTGGAGCAACGGCATCCGTTACAAGACCAACCGTTATCTGCTCGGATCATTGGAGACTAAAGGTGAGTATGATCCGCATTTCCTTGATTATCAGTCGTATCTCACCTACCAACCCAATAACCGATGGAACATTGAGCTGTTTGGCGACATCTCTGAGAACCATTACAACTTCCATCCAGTAGACCGAGAGACACACTTCGGTACTTTGAAGAATGTCAAGGCCTTCCGCGTGTATTTCGATGGACAGGAGAAGGATATCTTCCGCACCTATTTCGGAACGCTCAATATCACACGATACCTGCGTGAGGATAAGCGCACATCCCTCTCATTCATCGCATCGGCTTTCTCCACCAACGAACAAGAGAAATACGATATCCAAGGACAATACTGGTTGACACAGACGGAAACGAGTGAGCAGTTGGGAGTAGGCACCTATATGGAGCATGCCCGCAACTACCTGAAAGCACGAGTGGAGAGTTTTAAGTTCATGTTCCGTCATAAAGCCAAGCAACATGAGTTACAGGCAGCAGCCACCTATAAGATCGAACATATCGAGGAGGCATCACGGGAATATGAGATGCGCGACTCCAGTGGATATAGCGTGCCACATACAGGAAAAGACTTGTATATGATATACTCTTTGAATGCCCGTAATGAGATGAACGCCAACAGGATAGAAGTATATGCTCAGGACACCTACAAATTTACAGGCAACGATGAGCGCACCTTCTACACACTGAACTACGGCATACGTTTCAGTCATTGGAACTTCAACAGGGAGAGTATCCTCAGTCCGCGTCTCTCACTCTCTGTAGTGCCGGCCTTCAACCAGAATATGACATTCCGGTTGGCCACGGGCTTGTACTATCAGGCTCCTTTCTTCAAGGAGTTACGGGATACCACCACGACAAGAGGCATCACCTATGCCACCCTGAACAATAAGATAAAGAGTCAGCGCTCACTGCAATTCATACTGGGTGTCGACCATCGTTTCAGGATGGCAAACCGTCCGTTCCGCTTTTCGGCAGAGGCCTATTATAAAGCACTGAGCAACTTGGTGCCCTACAGTGTCAACAATGTGAAGATCGTCTATGATGCCAGTCAGCAATGCAGCGGTCATGCCATGGGATTGGACCTGAAACTTTATGGGGAGTTCGTTCCCGGAACAGACTCCTGGCTTACCTTCTCGGTCATGAATACCAATATGAATATCAATGGAAAGAAAACGCCGTTGCCTACCGACCAACGGTATGCGGTGAATCTGTTCTTCACCGACTACTTCCCGAAGACCGACAGATGGAAGATGTCACTACGACTGGCATATGCCGACGGTCTGCCGTTTGGTGCCCCTCACCGTAGTCTTGACTCCACTCCCTTCCGTGCACCGGCATACAAACGAGTGGATATTGGTATGAGTTTCCGTGCTATCAACAACGAAAAGAAAGAAAAAAAGACAGCCATCCGTAATCTGTGGTTGGGTATTGACGGTCTGAATCTTTTCGGAATCAACAACGTCAACTCTTATTACTGGATCACTGATGTGACCAATCATCAGTATGCAGTACCCAATTATTTAACGGGCAGACAGATAAATGCCAAGTTTATCCTCGAGTTTTGAATATTTTAAGCATAATTTTGTTGTTGTATAAGAAAAAAGCACTATCTTTGCACCGTTTAAAAACTTTATAACAACTATATTATTAACAATTATGAAAATTTCTCATATTGAGCATTTAGGCATCGCAGTTCAAAGCATTGAAGAAGCGCTGCCATACTTCAAAGAAGTATTGGGCCTTGAGTGTTATGCAGTAGAGGTAGTAGAAGACCAGAAAGTAAAG
>CADBSW010000118.1 GCA_902797505.1 uncultured Prevotellaceae bacterium
TGCACGATAGTAAATTCTGTTGCCATAGACATATCGGTTGTTACGAACCCATCCGCCTCTGGCACCAAAGGCCTCACGGTTGGGATTGGCGTTAATGAAGAATCCCACACCTTTATCAGCCGTATGCGGCAGCACGGCATTAAGCTCTCCGTTGTGTTCGCCTTCTAAACCGTAGCCATCAACTTTCGATATGCCATCAACAGGCAGACCAAAGGTATAGACATCATTCGAACCATTGTTCTTCTCGGCTAAGAGCTGCTCCAAATACTCACCCTTGAAAATACACGATAACGGAGCCAAGGCCGGTTCGTTCTTGGGTAATGCCAATACGACGGAAGTGCTGGAAGAGCGGATGATGACCGGCGTTCCGGCAGGGACAAACTGGTTACTGCCTTTATAGCCGTCTGCTGTGTTATACTTACCCACCTTCTTCAGATGAATCATATCAGTGTCCCATATATTGCAGACATAGGCAGTATCCTTTTTGGCATCAGTCAGCAGCACGTCAAATGGTGCATAGAATGTGGCGTAGTAGTAGCCGTCGCCACCTCGGTGCATATCTAACTTCAGCCCCATCTCGTTGACGCCCTTTTTGGCCGTCTTCTGCACGGGCTGCATACACCACTTAGCGTGGTCGGTATGGGTGTTATGAGTCATCTTCAAGTCGTAGATGGTAGGATTCTCTTCCGTGTCATTACTATAGTCGAAACTGAGATACTTCAGGTATGCTCTCCTACCACCAGTTTCATTGTCATGTATCAACATAATTCCACCGCCAATATCCATGATAAACAATTCCTGAGCATAGGCAATGTCGTCTGTCATTACTATTTTTGCTCTTTCATCAGCAGCCTCAAGGTTTGGCGAAGATGATATTAGATTACCACTGGTATCATAATCTTTACCATCGGTCGTATGGTCATAGTTCACTCGTCCTTTAACTCCCTTGGCATAGAGTCCCTCTGTGCTGATGGTAGTGAAATTCTCACGAGTACCTGTTCCATCTCTTTTCTTGAAATAGAAAATGCTGGCCGCGTCTTTCTCCACAGGCACGATGGGAAGGTCACCACGAGTAGCGTGGGAGAAAGTAAAGCCATCTTTCAGGTCAGTGAAGGTACGCACTTGCTCTGTATCCATTTCGTAGAAGTGCATTGGGATGTCCTTCTCCTCATACTTATTAAGTTCTATCTTGTGCGTATAGCCACTGGCATAACGTACGGGGTCAACACCTGACAAGCCAAGCGGTGAATGCAGTCGGTAGTAGCCCGTTTCAAAAGGAACGATATTCTCAAGGTTATAGACCAGTTTCTGAGCAGCCATCAATTGGGTTATATCCAATTGGGGGTTGTCTTTCTTCATGGCATCAACAAGTGTCTTGTTTTCTGCACTTTCATATACTGTTTTTGTCAGTCCTCCCACGTAGCCAGCCCTATCGAAGTAAGGCTTCATCAGTTCCGCACTCAGATTGAAAGTAAACTCTGTAGCAACAGTACTGAGTTGAATCTTGTTCTGCTTTAAAGAACCATCGCCGTTCAATATCTTAACAGAGTTGAGATAATACTGTGTTCCTTTATTATTAACCACAGGATGGAAGCGAAAGTAACCAATATTATTCGATTCTAATAGTTCATAGACAGAATTGGGATCATAGTTCTTTGTAATATCCGCCTCTGGATTCTCCTCTGGATTATCACCTGTATTTCTGTCCATCTTGATTGCTTCTCCTTCTGTAAAATCCACCGTAGTGATGACCTTACCAGGCTCTCCCATATTATCCCCGCCACTGTTCAACTCCATATAGCGATTGAAGAGCATAAAACCGTAAGGGTCGCCGACAGGTGTCCACAGGTAGTCGTTGGTATAGTGCGATTCACGTCCTTCTTTCAGTTCGAATCCCCATGCATTGGTATATTGCGCTAACCACGGCGTACCATTGTCCATCATCTCTACAGTGTACCACTTGTTTTCTTTTCTGCTTAAAACAAAGTTGTCACCACTATTTGAGTCGAGGTTGCCGTTAAAGCTATAGACAATGTTAATATGCACAGTCTTGTCTAAAAGACTTACGTCCGTACCCATCTGCTTCGACTCGATTTTCATGCCTTTGAACTTGTTGTTCAGCGTTATATCAGGTGTTACATCGATTTTGTCTCTTATATCGTCAATGTAGAAGTCATATACCACATTAGGACGGAAAAACTCATCAGGCACTGATAGATTATCACCCAAACTAATGGGCCCA
>CADBSW010000119.1 GCA_902797505.1 uncultured Prevotellaceae bacterium
TCCGCTGTCTTGTCTAAACCTAATAATGTACACATAATACACATAATCTTTTCTAAGTGTTAATAACCGGTATATGGAGCTATGTTCTCCCGCTCATGATAACATATCCGCCATTACTGACATCGGGATAACATATCCCGATGAACGGGATTCAGCTAGGTCATAATTCTTTTCGTATCTATGACGCTTTATACGAGCTATTCTTAAAAGAATTCTCTTATTTATCAATCTGCCATTTTTAGCTTTCAGTCTAATCGTTAATTCTACATGGTGTTTGTCTTTATATATATGGTTATAGGCTAAATAACTTTCATCTATTCCCTGAAAAAGAATAGAAACATTACTATCTTCGGAGGATAAAAGTGTGGAATCTTTTGTTTCCCCATTCATAAACAATTCTATTTCACCTTCATCTGTTACTATTTTAGCTGTTGATGAGTTCTGTAAAATAAGTGAGTCACCTACATTATTCTTAATGCTCAGGAATACACGTAAATGCAGATCAATGCCTCCATACATAGAACCTCGAATCAGTCGGATTGACAAAGAATCTGTATTGACAGAGGTATCTTCTTGTGAATATATAATACGAGGGGGATGGCATGATGTTAAGAAGACGATAATAATAGGAATTATTTTCATAATCATGGTAGTTATGGGGTTAAACACCCGTTCCGGCGGATATGTCATCCGCCGGTAATGAATATCAGGATTTATATAAAATAGGCTGCGCTCGGCAATTTGAAAGTGAACTTTCATTGCACTCACTTGCACTATTTTTGTGATCCGCAAAAGTCCGCCATGTGGGGACAGGCCACGCATGGACCCTGTCCCCCAACTATCTTTATAACCGCTCGCTGCTCCATTACTATTGCTTTTATTACACAATAGAAACTTTCTATAAATTGAACAGATCATTTCAGCTCCGTCCCCAAATGATCTTTAATCTATACGTCCTTTTCCTTATCATAATTCAGGAATATAATACCCTGTTTTATTCTTACTATTTTATAATCTTTGTCATAGACTATGGACAAAAGAGGATTCCTATGAAAATCTGTAACATTAATAAAGATAGTGGATTCGTATAAGTCATCATTGCATCGCTTTATAACAATAGATATTTCCTGAGGACCGATATTCCGGTCTATATAAGTACTATCAGAAAAATAAATGCTATTTGATAAAAACAGTTTTTTATAACTTCCCATGTTTATATAATAGTCTCTTCCTTCTTTTGTAAGAATATGTTTCTTTTGCCCTGCATTTCCTTCAGAAGAAATAATTATCGAGTCACCTAAATGTTCTACAAGGAATCTTTCATAATCAAGCGATGGATAGAATATTTCTCCTTCGAATTTATGTTTTTTCGCACATGATAATATGAGAATAAACAGAAATAGTAGACATGATTTACTTATACAGTTTTTCATAAAATTTTAATTGATTATCAAATATTGTTTTGAGTTTACTATTATTTTTTATTAGTTCTTCAGCTGTTTTAAGATCACCTGGGGTCGGTTCTGAAATGATCCGTCCATATAACTATTTTCTCAATAACTTTTTACCTTTATAAATAACGATGCCCTTTATGTCGTTATCAACACGTTGGCCCTTTAAATTATAAAGTACGATATCGCTTGGGTTCTTACGATTCTCAAGAAGTTGAACACCTGCCGTATTACCTTCATATTCTTTCCAGGTATTACTATCCTTATCGAAATAATAGGTTGTCCAGCCTTTAGCTTTAGCCGTTTTTACCTGTTCATTCGTAATGATGGCGTTTGTCTCTTCTGAAGGAATATACACGGGGCGGAAATTACCATTGGTAACAGTAGGCAGACTGTTTATGAGTTTCTGCATTTCATCCGCGTTTATATTATTTCCATAACAATACAGTTTCTGTAACGCAGTACAACTTGATACATCAAGCGAGGTTATCTTATTATTATAACATTGCAAATTGGATATGGCAGGATTATCAGAAACGGTAAGTGTTGTCAACTGATTTCTGTAACAATTCAGCGTTTCCAGTTTTGTATTTTTTGAAACATCAAGTTGAACGAGGTAATTATCCTGGCATGCTAATTTTGTTACTTCTGTGAAGTATTCAATGCCTTTAAGATTATCGATCTTTCTTTGATGAAGGTCGAATTGCTTGACTGCTGAAAGCTCCGAAGATGAGAGTAAACCATCATGATTACTATCATATCGGTTTAATAACAGATCCCGAAAGGCATAACTGGGAAAGTTTTCAGAATCAATAGCAATTGATTCATTATCACCAGGATTGTTATCGGATGCCTCAACATCGAGGCATATCATGGCAAGGATAAATATTAAGAGTTTTTTCATCATAAGGTTCTAATTAGCAATACTTTTTCTCTACACGGCTCCGTCAAGTTTTCCGCCTGCATTCTTATTGTTTTCACCCTTGGCATTGGGGTTATACGTCCAGGTGCAACGGTCTGTGAGTTTGCCGCTGCGTACCTCGATGGCATTCTCACCTTCTTTCAGTTTGACATTCTCAAAGACGATCCTGCCCAACTTATCATTCTTGGCCTTTCCGATCTTCTTGCCATTCACATACAGGGTGGCTGTCGGCTGGTTGGTATAGATCTTTACCATCGTGGTTGGCTCTGTACGCTGGGTATAGCGACGGGCAGAGATATACAGCATGGGGTTCTCACTCCAGTTGGCCTGATAAAAATAATAGGAGTCTTTGAAGATCTTACGGTCGTGCGTCACGATACCTTTATCGTTGATACCCTTGCGATCTCCCTCATCACGGATGCTGGAAGGGTTATCGGAATACTGCCAGATAAACTTACACCAGATATACGGACGGGTGACCATCTGCATCCAGTTATCCTCATGTACCCTTGCTTGATATTCCTCCAGGTGGATCTTATTGCTGACAATCTTCTCATAACCATGCTGGTTAGGACTACCGGCGGCACCATATTCACAGACACCGAGGGGCTGTCCGGCAGCATCGATCTTCGCCTGATCCATAAACGTGCCGATGCCACCCTGACTGTTATACCAACCAAAATACTTGTTCCAGCCCAGTACGTCGGTGATTTCCTGGAACTTATCCTGGTCATAACAGATCGCAAAAGTGGTAAGACGCTGCGGATCCAATGCCTTAGCCTTGGCATTCAGTTGTTTGAGGAAGGTTGCCGGCTCGTCGTACTTGAACGACAACTCGTTACACAAGCTCCAGAAACAGATGGCAGGAGAGTTGTAGTTTTGCTTAATCATCTCCTCGAGGTTCTGCATCACGCTGGCCTCAAACTCCGGGTTCTTCACATATCCCGGTGAGGCATAACCGCCAGGACCAGCCAGGTTCAACTCATACCAAAGCACGATACCGTTGCGGTCGTACTGCACCACGTCGTACTTGGAATGCGGATAATGCACATAGCGCACACCCGTGGATCCTAAGTCGTAGATAATCTTCGCATCCTCCTCAAGGGCTTTCTCATTATAGAGGGTGGCTGTGCCGAAAGCCTCCTCATGACGACAGACACCATGCAGATCGAGTGCCACGCCATTGAGGAAGAATCCTTTGTCAACATCCACATGGAAGAAGCGGAAGCCCGTCTGCTCCTCCACCTGATCAATAACCTTCCCGTCGCGCAGCAGTTCTACACGTACGGTATACTGGTAAGGATCTTTCCTGCCGTTCCACAGACGTGGATTCTGCAGGGTGAACGCCTGTCGCATATCGGCACTTCCCACAGGAGTCTCCTGCTTCAGCACCTCTTTCCCGTCGGCATCCAAGAGAGAAGTACGCAAGGTGTGCCCTTTCTTTCCCGAAGTGAGCGAGAGAATCGTCTCCACGGTAAAGGCAGCCTGCTGGGCAGATACCTTATCCTGATGGATATACACACCGGTAGAGGCATGGTCAAGTGGCGAGATACAGTCCTCACCTGTTATAATAAGGTGTACCGGACGGGTGATGCCGCCATAGACATTAAAGTCGCCCGACAATGGCGCGCAGTCTGTACGATAGGCATTGCTGGCCACGACTGTCAGTTTGTTGTCGCCATCCTGCAGGTGTTTGGTGATCTCAAAACAGAAAGCGGTATATCCTCCTTTATGGCAACCCACATAGTGCTGGTTGACATACACATCGGCATAGGTATTCACCGCATCGAAACGCAGGAACACACGCTTGCCCTGCAGGGAGGCATCTTTCACAAACGGACGCTCATAGATATAGGTAGAGCGGTCGTATTTCATGCCGTCATACACATCGTTGAGGTTCCAGGTGTGTGGCAGTGTTACCTTCTGCTTGGGCGGACGCTTACTCACGTCGTAATGTGGGAACACCTCCCAGTTGTCGTTCAGCAGCGATTCCTTCCTGTCGGTTGCCCACGACAATGATCCGATCAATACGAAAACCGTGGTTAAGAGAAATAGTCTTTTCATCTATCTTTTTATTTAGTAGTTAATTTTTATTCCTGACACTTTTACAGATGACGCAAAAGGGTTCGCAAATATAACCATTTAATCATGAAAAACCAACTTAATCCCCGTTTTTTTTGTTTATTTGCTTAGATTGCACTATATTTGCAGGAATAAAAAATAGAACCTTATGTCTAGTTTAACCATTGCTATTATTGTAGTATTTATCATCGGCTATTTCTTTATAGCTATAGAGAGTGTAACCGAAATCAACAAGGCAGCCATTGCCCTGCTGATGTGTGTGATCTGTTGGTCGTTGTTCATGATGTCTCCAGAGAGTTATATTTCAGCGGATAATGTCATCGCCGAAGTGGGAGAAAAGATCAAGATGAGTCTCGGAGAGACCGGCGAGACGCTCTTCTTCCTGATGGGTGCCATGACGATCGTGGAGATTGTCGACTCCAACGGTGGTTTCAACTTCGTGCGCGACACCATCAAGACACGCAGCAAGAGAAAACTGCTATGGAGAATTGCCTTCATGGCTTTCTTCCTCTCTGCCATCCTGGATAACCTCACCACCAGTATCGTGATGATCATGGTACTCCGTAAGCTGGTACAAGACCGCAAGGAGCGCCTGATCTATGCAGCACTGGTCATCATCGCAGCCAACAGTGGTGGAGCCTTCTCGCCCATCGGCGACGTGACCACTATCATGCTGTGGATCAAGGGTGTTATCACCACACAGGGTGTCATCACAGAGATCTTCATCCCGTCACTCGTATCTATGGTCATCCCGGCGCTTATCCTGCAATATCAGTTGAGTGGAAAGTTCGATAAAGAGCAGAACCTGAAGGTAGCCGAGATCAGCGCGTTCACCAAGACGCAGCGTAATATTATCTTCTGGTTGGGTGTCGGCGGCTTGTGCTTCGTGCCCATCTTCCGCAGCATCACCAACCTGCCTCCGTTCATGGGCATCCTCTTGGTATTAGGTATCCTGTGGACCGTAACAGAGATCTTCCATCGCAGAACAGACGAAGAAGACACCATGGCCAAGCGCGTGACAGAGTTGCTCACCCGCATCGACCTGAGTACCATCCTCTTCTTCTTAGGTATCCTGATGGCCGTATCTTGTCTGGAGCATATCGGTGTGCTCACAGCACTCGGACAGAGTCTTGATCAGGTATCTGGTGGTAACCACTATCTCGTGACAGGTATCATCGGTGTACTGTCATCTATCGTGGACAACGTGCCACTCGTAGCAGGTGCCATGGGTATGTATCCTGTAGCAGCGACGGGCGATATGGCTGTCGACGGTATCTTCTGGCAGTTGTTGGCATACTGTGCCGGTGTCGGTGGTTCTATGCTGATCATCGGTTCTGCTGCCGGTGTTGTTGTCATGGGCTTGGAGAAGATCACCTTCGGCTGGTATCTCAAGCGCATCACCTGGATTGCCTTCGTGGGCTACCTGTGCGGTATGTTCTCTTACTGGGTAATACGTACGTTCATATTCTAGAAGCCCCTCCCCCAACCCCTCCCCGATAGGGAGGGGAGATAGGAAGCCAAATAGCATAATATATATATATGATTAAGAAAACCTCCGTTAGTATCCTGCTGTTGATGATTGCAGCCTTGTCATGGGCAGGACCTGTTGATCAGCAGCAGGCAGAAGAGAATGTAAGGGCATTCTTCACCAAACAGTCAAAGAAGGGTGCCAGGGGCATCCGTGGCATCTCCAACCGCCAAAAGAGTCTTGTCTTAGAGAAGGTCTCTGAGGTTGCCGATGCCTATTATGTCTTTAACATTCAGGATGGTGGTTTTGTGATTGCAGCCGCCGATGACCAGGTGCCTGCCGTATTGGGATATACCGATAACGGCAGTTTTGACGCTGACGATATACCCGACAATATGCGTGGGTATCTGGAAGGCATGGCGGCAGAGATACAGGCGATACGACAAGGACTGGGCACCGGTGTTACCAGCAACAGTTCTGACAGACAGGCTATCGCCCCCATGGTGACTACTAAGTGGAGACAAGGGGCTCCCTGTTACTATCAATGTCCTACCATCGGTTCATCCTATTGTGTTACCGGTTGCGTAGCTACCGCTATGGCACAGGTAATGAAATACCACGAGTGGCCGAAAGAAAAATGTCAGACTATTCCAAGCTATTATGTGAGTGAAAAAGTAGGTACACTTTCTGCCCTGCCCGCTGTTGTCTTCGACTGGGCAAATATGAAAGACACCTATAGTACCTCTACAGCGAGTACCGATGTATCAGCCCAGGCAGTGGCACAACTGATGCGCTATTGCGGACAGAGCGTAGAGATGAAATATAATACAGGAAGTTCGTCTGCCGAAACATCTTCTGTTGTAGGAGCTCTAAAGACTTATTTTAACTATGATGTGGGGGTACATAAAGAACCTCGTAAAAATTATAACATTGATGATTGGAATAACTTAATCTATCGAGAACTGACAGAAAAACGCCCTGTCGTTATTAGTGGAAAATCCAGTGGTGGCGGTCATGCTTTTATCTGTGACGGTTATGACGCCGATGACTATTTCCATATCAACTGGGGCTGGGGCGGCGGCAGCGATGCTTATTTCCTGTTGTCGGTACTCAATCCATACGACAACAGCGGCACTGGCGCCAGCACAACACGTGATGGTTATTCAGCTCAGCACTATGCTATAGTGGGTATACAGCCACCGACAGAGAATTCCACTTTGCCACCACTGGTGTTAGACATCTATAGTTCTTTGTCTTTTGATGGAAGCACCCTTGACTCTCCCATCTGGAACACTATGGGCGAACAGGTTACATTCGACATGGGTTATGCCATAAAAAATGAAGATGGAAGTCTTACTATTATAGAATCAAGATCATCCAAAACCTTACAAGATAGGTATTATACACATTTCTATTTTGACCTGTCTAAAACAAATCTTTCAGATGGCACATATCATATCTATCCAGTCATTAAAAGACCGGATGAAACCGAATGGTACACTTTCTGCAAAGATTATTTCCTCGTTACGGTAAAAGATGGAAACATCAGCATCAGTATTCAAAAAACCACTTATCAGTTGTCGATTGAAAAATACACATTGTTAACCGATGGTAAGAGTGGCTTTCCACAAGAGTTGTCGGCCAAGATTGAGAATACCAGCGATAAAGAGTTTTACGGCTGGTTATATCTTTTTATAGAAGGCACAGATACTTACTTAGCCCGAACCGGTGCTACCGTAAGTGCTGGTAAGGAGAGTGATATCCGTTTCTTCTTCACCCCTACGGCAAGTGGCACCTTCCGCATCTGGATAGCCACCGATGAGAAAGGTGAGAATAAAATTGGAGAGAGCACCATGACATTTACAGAAAGGGAAAAGAAAGTGTTCGTATCCCTTACACCCCTGAATACGAGAACGGAGAATGGGGTGATCTATTTGACAACAACGGAATTAAGGGCACAGTTGAGTATTATCAATAATACCGACGCGAAAGCCACCGTTGCCTTATATGCTACAATTAAAGGACCGAACAAGAGTGGACTGTGGGACAAGACAGGTTCTAACAGTTATTCCGTAGAAGCTGGTCAAACGAAAACGTCCACATTTACTTCCCAAAATCTTCAAGAAGGTGGGACTTACACGTTATCTGTATTTAAGGACAATACCAAGACCGACTCTTGGCAGGATCCCATCACCTTCACGGTATCCACGTCAACAGGCATACAAGGTGTTACTGACAACATCCAGGAGAAAGAACCCGTCTATTACGACCTGCAAGGCCGTATCGTGCCCCACCCCACCAAGGGTATCTATATCGTAAACAAGAAAAAAGTAATCATTAAATAAGATATGAAGAGAGTAATAAAATCCATTATCACGCTGGTGATGCTCAGCTGTCCGATGCTGACAAACGCACAGAGTAAGGTAGAGACCGACGTACAGGTTGACTTGGTTAGTCGCCACATCTGGCGCGGACAAGACTATGGTAAGATCAGTCTGCAACCGCAAGGAACTATCAGATATCAGGGTTTCTATCTGTCGGGCTTCGGCAGCACGGGGTTCAGCGGTGATGATATCGACCGTATCGACCTGTCCTTAGGATACCAGGCACCCTTCGGCGTGAACATCGGTGTATCAGACAACTATCGCTCGGGCGTTGACAAATACAACCGTTATTTTGATTATGAAGAGAAGACTACCGGCCATCGCTTTGAAGGAAACCTCGGATTCAGTTGTAAATACTTCAGTCTGCAAGGCTACTGTATCTTCATGGGTAACGACTTCAAACTCAACGGTGACCGTGCCTACTCCACCTATATCGAATTGTCGGTACCTTTCCGCTTTGCACAGGTTGACTGGTTGGCAAAGGCTGGTATCACACCGATGGAGAGTGCCGGTTGGCGTGGTGACGGCACCGATGGTGATTTCTTAGACAACTACCTGTATGCCGACGGATTCGGATGTAGCTTGGCATCACTGCGTGCCACGAAGGTGATCCATGTGAAAGGCAGCAAGGTGGATATCCCCATCTTTGCTGAGTTCAATGCCAACCCCTTCACACAGCGTGCCGTACTGCTCGGCGGTATCTCCATTAAGCCATTTAAATAGTGGAGAGTGGAGAGTGTAGAGCGTAGAGCGTAGAGTGTAAAGTGTAGAGTGTAGAGTGTAGAGTGTAGAGTTATGATTACCTATTTGAGATTCACATGGTGACAGACATAGAGCCTATAATAAAAGCTAATCATAACTCTACACTCTACATTATACATTATTCATTCAAATCTATTTCCGGTAATGGGTGCTTAGGATTCTCCTTGGCACCCATATTTACTAATTTACGGGCAGGCACCAGCATGCTCTGATTACCAGTCAGTTTGGTATGCGCACTATCGTAGGATTTCTGCAGTTTATCCACCTTATCACCGATATCCTCAAAGCGCTCAATGAAATCCCCTACCCTGTCGATCATCAGGTTAGCCAATCCGAACACCTTCTCTTGATTCTCTGTCTGCCGGCGCTGTATCCATGCGATCTCCAACATCCTGAGGACAGCATACAGGTTCTGTTCACTGGTGACGAAAACTTTCTTATTAAAGGCATAACTCCACAGATCAGGATCCTTGTAAAGGGCTGCCTGCATAGCCGCCTCGTTAGGGATGAACATAATCACGAAGTCGAGCGTCTGGCGCCCATCCATATTATAACGGTAGTATTGTTTATCCGCCAACTCATTGATATGCTTGCGCACACTCTTCACATGGTCCTCCAAGTAACGGCTACGCTCCTCATCTGTTGTCGCGTTGACATAACCGATAAAGGCCGTGAGTGATGCCTTAGCATCGATAATCACGTCTTTCTCCTCGGGATAATGAAGCACGACATCAGGACGCATGCTATCGTTGGTGTCATCATTCCGGATCACCTTTCCCTTCGCATCGCGCATCACATACTGCACATCATACTCCAGTCCGACAGAAAACCCGAACTTATCCAACAGGTCACGCAACTTCATCTCACCGAAGTCACCCTGCACCTTAGGTCCTGTCTGCAGAGCCTTCGACAGTTTCTCGGCCTCACTGCCTAAAGAATTGGTGACCGTCATCATCTGCCGGAGTTGTTCTCCCAAAGCAGAGGTACTACGGGCAAACGACTCTTTGTTATCATCCATCGAGTCTTTCATCTCTTTGATCACCTCACGCAGGGGGGTAAGGATAGCGCCCATCTGTGCCATATTCGTCTTATCCAACTCCTCCGACCGTTGACGGAGCAAGATCTCTGTGGTGTTCTTCAACTGTTCCTGCACCAGACTGAGGCGCTGGGCAAACTGCTCATCACTCTTCTGCTGCATCTCCTCCATACGCTGTCGCTCATCAGCCATCTGCGTACGTAAGAGTCCTACCTCACTATTCCTTACCGCCACCTCACTGAACAGTCGGTTGCGGTCTTTCACCAACTGCGTAACCTTCTTCTGACTGACGATGAATAAGATGCCAGCACCTATCAGTAATCCTACGATGAATAACAATACCTCAACCATTGTTCTCTATTTGTGTTTTGGGCCAGTTTACTAAATACAATTTCTCTGTAGCACGGGTAAAGGCGGTGTAGAGCCAATGGATATAGTCGGGGGTGAGCATCTCATCACTCATATATCCTTGATCCACATAGATATGCTCCCATTGTCCGCCCTGTGCCTTATGACAAGTCACGGCATACGCATATTTCACCTGTACGGCATTATAATAGACATCCTCTCGCAAGGCTTTCAACCGATCTTTCTTCTGGGTGATATCTGCATAATCCTCCATGATCTGCTGGTACAACTGCTCTTGTTGTTCACGGGTAAGTGCCGGCGACTCTGCCGTCAGTGTATCTAAGTTCACCACTGTCTGCAGTTCATAGTCATCATAATCAGGGAACGACAGCCACACATCGGCAAAACGGAAACCGTATAGTTTCCTGATATTCCTCACACGTACCACCTGCGCACGGTCGCCATTGGCAATGAACGAGCCTATCTGTCCGAAGCGCGGTTCCTGCTCATCATTCTTATTACCTGTCTCTTCCACGGTTGGTGCCTCATCTTTCGACAGATAATGATTCTTCACCACCATCAGCAGATCACCTCTCGAGAGTTCTTCCTCCCGGTCAAGGATCATTCCCCGAATACCCTGGTTATAGATAATAGCCCGCTTGTTGCTACGCACGATGACCATTGTCTCGTCTATACCCACTCGTTGATAACTGTTCGAGAGCTGCTCTATCAGTTCGTTACCCATCACGATCTGGATATCCGCAAAACCTTGAAAGCGGATCAGGGGCAACTGTGTCACCTCGTCGTGTGTGATCAACTGACGGATACGGGTGGCATTAAAGAGGATACCACTGTCGCTGTGCTGTCGAAGCACCTCGTTCAGGTCACATTCAAACACCTCAAAGCCATAACGTCTGAGATAAGAGCCCATCAGTGCGGGTGACTCCTCTTCTCCCACCGGTGGCAACTGCGCCTTATCACCTAAAAAGACAAGGCGGCAGTTCCTGTCGTTATACACATATTGCAAGAGATCGTCCAGCAGGCGACCACTACCGAAGATCGACTCCCCCATTCCTGAATTGGCGATCATCGAAGCCTCATCCACAAAATACAACGTATCCTGCTGCATATTGTTATTCAGGTTAAAACGATCATCAAGGGCAGCAGAACGCTGACGGTAGATCTTACGATGAATAGTAAACGCCTCATAACCGCTGTTCATGGCAAACACCTTTGCCGCACGACCGGTAGGTGCAAGCAATACCACCTTACGTCGCATCTGTTGCAGGGTCCGTACGATAGCACTGGCCAGGGTAGTCTTTCCTGTTCCTGCACTACCCCGGATGATCATCACGGCATGTGGATGGGCAGAGGTCATAAACTGTCGGAACACGGCAATAGCCATGGCCTGCTCATCAGTGGGAGTCATCCCCAGATTCTTTTGGATTTGCTGCGTTACGATGTCTGTCATTGTCTTGCAAATGTACATAAAATTATGGATAGCACAAAATAATCAATTCTTTTTTGATGAACCGTAACGTTTTAATAAAAAGTTTGTACATTCGGATTTTATTTACTACTTTTGCAACAATCATTGATAGGAATAACAAATGGGATCTTTCAAAGTCAAGCATATCAACACGATCGTACTGGCACTCACTGCCATACTACTGGCTATGGTATGCATCAGCATCTTTTTGTGAAGGACCTTAAGGACCCTAAGGACTTTAACGACCTTAAGGACCTTAAAGACTTTAAAGACCCTAAAGAAAATGCGCAACTTGATTAAAAGCAATCATCATGCAGGAAACAGATAACAGCAACATACAAGAGGGTGCACGGGTGATTACGATGAACCACCGTACACGACTGGTGATCCGCATCAGCAAACAGTCATTATCGTTTGCTGCCGTACAACCGTCGGCAGAGACCACCTTCTCTTTTGAGCCATACACAGTAAAGAGCGGTATCTCGATGGCTGCCAATATCCGTGAGGCCTTCCGTAACGTGGACCTCCTGGCCAAGCAGTGGGACCGTGTGATGGTGGTTGCCGACACAGAGGTGCTGCTGGTTCCTATCGATGAATACCAGCAGGAAGATCAAGAGACACTCTATCACCATGCCTTCACCCATCACCAGGGGGATAAGATTCTCTCTACGGTGCTACCCTCACTCAGCGCCGTGATGCTCTACAGCATGAACAAAGACCTGCTGCAGGTGATAGAAGATCATTTCCCCGATGTACGATATACCCATGTGTGTGCTTCGGTGTGGCAACATTTCCACCGCAGGAGTTTCACGGGGATGAACCGCAAGCTATACGGTTATTTCCACGATAAGAAAGTGGATATCTTCGCATTCACACAGAACAGGTTCCGTTTCTACAACCGTTATGACACCAACAACCCGCAGGATGCCGTCTATTTCCTGTTATATGTATGGAAACAGTTAGGGATGGACCAGCAGAAAGATGAGTTGTATATCAGCGGTCAACTGCCTGAAGAACAAACACTGATTGAGAACCTCCAGAAATATCTGCGTAAGGCCTATACCGTGAATCCCTCGGCAGAGTTTAACCGTGCTCCACTGACACAGATTAAGGGTATGCCCTACGATCTGATAACCCTTTTCCTTAACCGATAGACAATCATTATGCGCATCATCACCGGCATCTATAAAGGACGACGTTTCGATATCCCCCATACCTTCAAGGCACGACCCACCACGGATTTTGCCAAAGAGAATATCTTCAACGTGCTGAACAGTTATATCGACTTTGAGGACGCTACGGCCCTGGATCTCTTTGCAGGAACAGGAAGTATCTCGTTGGAGTTGCTTTCGAGGGGTTGCCAGCAGGTGGTGAGCATAGAGAAAGATCGTGACCACCACGCCTTTATCCGTCAGTGCGTACAGAAGTTAGGCGCCGATAACAGCGTGGTTATCCGTGGCGATGTGTTCCGCTATATCAAGAGTTGTTTACAACAGTTCGACTTTATCTTTGCCGACCCACCCTATCAGTTGACCGAGTTGGCACAGATCCCTGATCTGATCTTTGAGAAAGGCCTGCTCAAAGAAGAAGGTATCTTTGTGTTGGAGCATGGAGCGCAGAATGATTTCAGCAACCATCCTCATTTCGTGGAACACAGGAAATATGGATCGGTGAACTTCTCGATATTTCAGTAGTGTAGAGTGAAGAGTTTAGAGTGTAGAGTGTAGAGTGTAGAGTTTCCGTTACTGAGACCACTTTACAACAAGGGTGAGAACAGACGGATGATACTCTCCCATAACCGTTTAAGGAAAGGATAGCCCTTGCTGTTCTGACTCTCTTCCATCACACTGCAGTGCCGCGCATCCTCCAAGAAAACAGCCTTCATGCGCTGCGCTACCTCCTGGTCGTAGATGAAGGCATTCCCCTCGAAGTTATTCTCAAAACTACGGAAGTCTACATTGGTAGAGCCACACGTAGAGAGCATATCATCGCTGACCATCATCTTACTGTGATTAAAGCCCTCTCTGTAGAGTAGCACCTTCACACCAGCCTCTAATATCTCTGTGAGATAACTCTTTCCGGCCCACTCTACCAACCTTGCATCGGTCTTGGCAGGTATCATCAGTTGTACATCAACACCTCCCAATGCCGCCGTCTTCATGGCAAAGAGCACCGGTTCGGTAGGCAGGAAATAAGGGGTCTCGATATATACATAATGTTTTGCTTGCAACAGAATCCGTACATAACCCTGCATAATATCCGGCCAGGGAGCTACCGGACTGCTGGTAACGATCTGTATCAGACAGTTGTTCTTACTGCCTTCATATTCCGGGTAATAACGTCTGCTGGTAACTAAGGTGCGATCCACAAAGTACCAGTCAACCAGGAAGGCGCGCTGGATGCCATAGACCGATCCACCACAGATACGCAGATGGGTGTCACGCCAGGCGATATGCTTATAGACGAATCCCTGAGCTGACAGCTTCAATGGTATGCGCTTGGTCTTTCCCTGAATATAACGTGTGGCAATATTCATACCGCCGATATAGCCCACCTTACCATCGATGATACAGATCTTACGGTGATTACGGTAGTTTACCTTTCCGGTAAAGGCAGGGAACTTCACCGGCATGAAGGCATGCACCTCTATACCTTCATCACGCATACGTTCGAAGAAGGCACGGTCTACACTCCAGCAACCTACCGCGTCGTAGATCACGCGTACCTCGACACCCTCTTTTGCCTTCACGATCAGCGCGTCGGCCACCATATATCCCAAGGCATCATCATCAAAGATATACGTATCCAGATGGATATGATGCTTGGCTTGTCGTATATCCCGCAAGAGGGCATGAAAGAGATGATAGCCGTCGGTATAGATATCCACCTGGTTATCCTTGAAAGGGAGTGCCCAGTTTTGTGCGGTGAACAGTTTAATCAACGAGTCGTATTCCTCTGGCAGATGAAGATCCTCTTGCTCGGCGAACTCCAGCATAGAACGCTTAGTCAACTGATCCATACTGTTCTGCGAGATCATCTTTTCCTTGCGGGTGTTCTGTCCGAAGAAGAAATAGAGGATGAAACCGATCACTGGCAGGAAGATCAACACCAGCACCCATGCCATGGTCTTGGCAGGTTGCCGGTTGTCGAGCAACACCATCAGTATGCTGGCAATAACGATCACCACATACACGAAGAGGATGAGCCAGTGAATATATATCATCTCTGAATTATTTGATGTCTGTAATCTTATGTGTCTGCAATGACAGGCGCCATCGTGGATGCGCCTTGATATAGTCGACACATGCCGCCACGATCACACGGTTCTTTTCCGCATCGCCGGTATCGCAGGGTTGTAGGAAATAATGATCTGCCTGGATCTGCTCCATGAGTTGTTCGATCTCTTCCTCAGGTTGCTGTTGGAAGACTACCTTCAACTCATTACATTTCTTGACGACGACTTTCTCTTTGGGGGATACCGTACTCCAGTCTAATGATACCGGCCAGGGGTGGGTGCCATTGGTCTCCATCGCCACCGTATATCCATTTCGGTGGAAGAGGTCTATCAGCGCATCATCCACTTGCAAGGTCGGTTCTCCACCGGTAAGCACCACAAACCGACCGGGATAATCGCTGATGGCACGGATGATCTCCTCGCCCGTCATCTCATGATAAGACGAGAAATCTGTGTCGCAGAACGGACAACGGAGATTACAACCGGAGAAACGCACAAAGATAGCCGCTCTACCAGTATGGAAGCCCTCTCCCTGCAGAGAGTAGAAAATCTCATTTACACGATAACAAGTTTTCATCAATAAACAATAACCGATAACCGATAGACAATAAACAATCACGGCGAAGCCGTAAATTCTTCACTCTTCACTTTTAACTCTTCACTAAAAATCCACCTCATACGTGGCTACATTCCCCTCACTCTCCTGCACATCCGTGCGGTAGCAATGAGGAATCTGCTCTGTGATCCACCGTGCGATATTCTCTGCTGTAGGGTTGCACGGCAGCACATTATTGAGCAACTGATGGTCCAACCGTCCCTGCACCAGTTCCTTGATGTGGGTGAAGTCAACCACCATCCCATTCTGATCCAGTTCTTTCGACTTACAATATACCGTGATGATCCAGTTGTGCCCATGCAGGTTGGTACACTTACTCTCGTAGTCCAACTGCAACTGATGGGCAGCGGATATCTCCATGGTCTTCTTTACGTAATACATATTTGACAATAAACAATAAAAAATAAACCTTTCATCATGAGGGCTTACGCACCCCGCCTATGTTCTATCGCCCCTACGGGGCTATGCACTATGAGCTATGAATTCTTCACTCTTAACTCTTAACTCTTCACTTTTAAGAGGCAACGATATCATTACGTCCCAGTTTGCGGGCCATCTTATTCCTGAGCATCTGCATGTCCTTGATCTGTGCCATCAACTCCATCATCTTTTCTGAGGACAGACCGGGCTGAGACAACTGGGCACGCAACCTCTTCAGTTGTTCTTCCACATAGTTATATCGGAAATCCAATACCAGATGCTCTACCTGCAGGCGGATGGAATCTTCCCCCTTCTCTTTCTGCAGACTCTTGCTGATCTGTACCCTGTCAGTTGTCAACTGAGCTGCAAGCATACTGATTTCCACATCGGTATGACGAGTGAAATAGTCGGCAGCCTTGAAGCCCTCGTCATGCGAGTGCTCAACAGCCTCATGGAGGATGCGGTTATACAATGGATTATTGAAACGGAGCTCATCAGACCCTAAGTCGAAGTCCACATATTCCGCCACGTTCATACTGATATGTTCACCGTCATCCGTCTCCACATCCTCGTATATTATCTCATCACCATAGCGTATCACCATCTGAATGAGCATCGTCTCCACCTGATCGGCTTGCTGTCGGGCAGTAGCCATCGTCAGGGGTGCCTGTTGCACTGGGGTACGCGCAGACATACCGGGAGCACTTGGGGTAGCACCTGTTGATGGCGTACTGTTACCATTCTGCTTACTCTCCTTATTCTGCCGGATCATCTTGTTCATCGTGGAGATGAGCGTCGCCTCATTGAGGTTCAGGCGGTAGGCACAGTCGGTAACATACGTGGAGCGCACGATCTGATCGGGTATCAGCGACAGACTCTTAATAATCGAACTGATTGCCTCTGAGCGCTTGATGGGATCGGTGACCCCATTCAACAAAAACTCACACTTAAACTGGATACAGTCACGCTGATGTGTCTCGATATATTGCTTGAAGTCGGCCGCGGTGTGCTTCCTTGTAAAACTGTCAGGATCCTCTCCCTCAGGTAAGAACAGCAGTTTGAGGTTGATGCCCTCGGGCAACATCATATCGATACGTTCCATAGCGGCATGCTTGCCTGCATCGTCATTATCATAAATCAGGATGATGTTATTCGTAAAACGGCGCAACGTACGAGTCTGATGTACACTGAAGGCCGTTCCCGATCCGGCCACCACGTTCTCTATGCCACACTGGTGCATGGCGATCACATCGGTCTGTCCTTCCACGATATACACACAACCCTCCTTATAGATGGCTTTCTTGGCCTGATAGATGCCGTAAAGCTCACGATCCTTATGATAAAGGTTCGAGGCAGGAGAGTTGACATATTTCTGTTGTACACCCTTCGTGGCCTGGTCTAACTTACGGGCGTTGAAGCCCACCACCTTACCATTCAGTCCTATCCATGGGAACACCACCCTGCCGGCAAAACGGTCTATCAACTGTCCGTCGCGTTCCCGCTTATAACAGATACCCGTGCCTACACCTGTATTCTCATCCGTCAACAGGTATTTCTCCTTATATCCCTCCTTCAACAAGAGATTGGGCAGGGCCTCCCCCTGTGAGAGATCATATCCCAAACGGAATTTCTTGATCGTATCGTCACGGAATCCCCTGCTACGCAGATACTGCATGCCGATGGCCACACCATCCACATGGTTATGGAGGATATCCTCAAAATAACGGGCCACACGCTCATTGACGATATACATACTCTCACGGTCGTTCTCAGCCTCACGTTCCTGCTCAGACTGTTCACCTTCTTGTATCTCTATATGATAACGGTTAGCCAACCATCGCAGGGCCTCCGGATAGGTCATCTGCTCATGCTCCATGATAAAGCCGACGGGGTTGCCCCCTTTTCCACAACCAAAACAATGACAGATATTTCGGGCCGGAGTGACATAAAAAGAAGGGGTGCGCTCATTATGGAATGGGCACAGTCCTTTGTAGTTGGCCCCACTCTTACGGAGTGTGACAAACTCAGACACCACATCAACGATATCCGCGGCATCCATGATCTTATTAATAGTCGACTTGTCTATCATGTTCTGCAAAAGTACATTTTTTTTTGCTAAGCAGGAAGAAAATGCGTTATTATTTCATTTTATGCACAGATAAAGCCCGTTTTGTGCATTTTTTAGAACATTTTATTTGGGCACATGGGATAAAGTTTGTACCTTTGCCCCGCAATTTCAGAAGATGTTGTTAGTTTCGTCTTCAATAAAAAGATTATTTTATAATTTTATACCATATGAAATTAAAAATCGTAGTACTTGCTAAGCAAGTACCAGACACAAGAAATGTGGGTAAGGATGCCATGACCGCCGAAGGTACTGTCAACCGCGCTGCCTTACCTGCCATCTTCAATCCCGAAGATTTGAATGCGCTGGAGCAAGCGCTCCGTTTGAAAGAACAGAATCCCGGCAGTACGGTAGGCATACTGACGATGGGTCCTCCACGTGCCGGTGAGATTATCCGTCAAGGATTGTATCGTGGTGCCGACACGGGTTGGTTGCTCACCGACCGTCTGTTTGCAGGTGCCGATACGTTGGCTACTTCTTATGCTTTGGCTACCGCCATCAAGAAGATCGGTGATGTGGACATGGTTATCGGTGGTCGTCAGGCTATCGATGGTGATACCGCACAGGTAGGTCCGCAGGTGGCACAGAAGCTGGGTCTCAATCAGGTGACTTATGCAGAGGAGATTCTCTCTGTGAAAGATGGTAAGGCTACTATCCGTCGTATGATCGACGGTGGTGTGGAGACTGTAGAGGCTCCGCTGCCCGTTGTTGTTACGGTGAATGGCAGTGCCGCTCCCTGTCGTCCTTGCAATGCCAAGCTCGTGATGAAATACAAGCGCGCTACTTGTCCGATGGAACGTCCTGCAGAGGGTACCGATTATGATTATCTCTATGAGGAGCGTCCTTACCTGACACTCAATCAGTGGAGCGTTGCCGATGTAGATGGTGATGTTGCTCAGTGCGGTCTGAGTGGTTCTCCCACCAAGGTAAAGGCTGTGAAGAACATTGTCTTCCAGGCTAAGGAGAGCAAGACACTCACCGGCTCAGATGCTGATGTAGAGGGTATGATCAAAGAATTGTAGGAAGAAAAGATTATTGGCTAAAACAAATAGAAGATTATGAATAACGTATTTGTTTATTGCGAGATAGAAGGCACTCAGGTACAGGAAGTATCTCAGGAGTTGCTTACCAAAGGCCGCAAGTTGGCCAATCAA
>CADBSW010000120.1 GCA_902797505.1 uncultured Prevotellaceae bacterium
CCACGCTGTCATTGCAGTACAATGCCAAAGTGATTCCATCATTGTCTGCAACGGCTATAAGGACCAGGGCTACATCGAGTTGGCACTGCGTGATGTCACGCCGCCTGTGCTACTCCGTTTCCCTGATATTCTCGACAACCGTATCGAAAAGACTGCCAGTTGCTTTAAGAAGGCGGCCGACGAATATGGATATAAGGGTGAGAACTTCGTTATCTACCCCATCAAGGTGAACCAGATGCAGCCTGTGGTAGAGGAGATTATCAGTCATGGAAGGAAGTTCAACTTAGGACTGGAGGCCGGTTCAAAGCCCGAACTGCATGCTGTCATCGCCGTTCAGTGCCAGAGTGACTCTCTGATTATCTGCAACGGATACAAAGATCAGAGTTATATTGAGTTGGCTCTGCTGGCACAGAAGATGGGCAAACGTATCTTTATCGTTGTAGAGAAACTCAACGAACTGGATATCATTGCCAAGGCAGCCAAGAAACTGAATGTAAGACCTAACCTCGGTATCCGCATCAAACTGGCTTCTTCCGGAAGTGGAAAATGGGAAGAGAGCGGTGGTGACGCCAGCAAGTTCGGACTGACCAGTTCAGAACTGTTGGAGGCACTGGAGATTCTGGACAAGAAGAACATGAAAGACTGTCTGCGACTGATCCATTTCCATATCGGTTCGCAGATCACCAAGATCCGCCGTATTCAGACGGCTTTGAGAGAAGCATCGCAGTTTTATATCCAACTGCATAAGATGGGATATAATGTCGACTTCGTTGATTGTGGTGGCGGACTGGGTGTTGACTATGACGGCACCCGTTCTCCGAGCAGTGAGAGTTCTGTCAACTACTCTATCCAGGAGTATGTCAACGACTGTTTATACACCTTCGTAGAGGCATCCGACAGAAACGGTATCCCTCATCCGAATATCATCACAGAGAGTGGACGTTCCCTTTCAGCACATCATTCTGTATTGGTCATCGATGTACTGGAGACAGCTACCCTGCCTGAGATGGACGAGAGTTTCGAACCATCTGAAGAAGCACATGTATTGGTAAAGGATCTCTATGATATTTGGGATAACCTGAACCAGCGCACGATGTTGGAAGACTGGCATGATGCTGAGCAGATCCGTGAGGAAGCTCTTGATCTCTTCAGTCATGGTATGGTAGACCTGCAGACACGCGCAGAGATAGAAAGGATGTATTGGAGTGTTTGCCGTGAGATCAACTCATTGGCGAAATCTTTGAAACATACACCCGAAGAACTGAAGAACCTCGACAAGCTACTCGCAGATAAGTATTTCTGCAACTTCTCTTTGTTCCAGTCACTCCCCGACAGTTGGGCCATCGACCAACTGTTCCCTATCGTTCCTATCCAGCGCTTGGATGAGCGTCCTACCCGTAATGCCACCCTTCAGGATATCACCTGCGACAGCGATGGAAAGATTGCCAACTTTGTTACCAATAGGCATGTATCACATGTGCTTCCCGTTCATTCACTGAAGAAGAATGAGAAATACTATCTGGGCGTATTCTTGGTAGGAGCCTACCAAGAGATCTTGGGTGATATGCACAATCTCTTCGGTGATACCAACGCCGTGCATGTATCGGTGAAAGACAATAGTTATCATATCGATCAGATCTTTGATGGTGAGACTGTTGCCGACGTGCTCGACTACGTACAGTACAATCCTAAGAAACTCGTTCGTCAACTTGAGACTTGGGTGACGAAGAGTGTCAAGGAAGGAAAGATCTCTATTGAAGAAGGTAAGGAATTCCTGAGCAACTATCGTTCAGGATTGTATGGATACACCTATCTGGAATAAACCGATGAAAGAGAAGGTTACCATAGTAAAAGTAGGTGGCGCCATCGTTGAGGATGAAAAACAACTGTCACAGTTGTTAGAAGATTTCTCAGCTATCCCCGGAAAGAAAGTCTTGGTGCATGGCGGAGGGCGCAGTGCCACCAAGATAGCCTCATCACTCGGGATAGAGAGTACGATGATTGATGGGCGCAGAGTGACCGACAGTGAGATGCTGAAGGTCGTCACCATGGTGTATGGCGGATTAGTCAATAAGAACCTGGTTGCCCGTCTGCAAGCCCATCAGATTAATGCCATCGGACTGACAGGTGCTGATATGGATGTGCTTCGGGCACACCGACGTCCTCTGGTTAAGAAGGCCGATGGACAAACGATCGACTATGGTTTTGTGGGAGATGTGGAAAGAGCTAATGGAGATGTACTCCACATGTTGCTTGATGCAGGTATCACCCCTGTCATGGCTCCACTGACACACGATGGTCAAGGCAATATGCTCAATACCAATGCTGACACCATCGCCTCAGAAACAGCCAAAGCCCTCGCCCCCTACTACGATGTGACCCTTATCTATTCATTTGAGAAGAAAGGTGTGCTGTCCAACCCCGAGGATGATGACAGCGTTATCCCCTTGATCACCCCCTCCCTCTTTCAGCAATTAGTAAAAGAAGGAACCATTGGCGGAGGTATGATACCCAAACTGGAGAATGCCTTCATGGCTATCAATAGTGGTGTAGGAAGAGTGATCATTACCCTTGCCACCGCCTTAGACGGACAACAGGGTACTACGATCATGGAGGAACCTACGAAATGTTAAAAAAGAGAAAAACATAGGAATCCTGTAACTTTGTTTTCTCCCAATCGTCGATTAATTAGAGTGCAGATGAAAACGATCAGTTTCAAGAACGACATATTGCCGTTGAAGAATGTTCTCTATCGCTTGGCGCTACGTATCACCATGAGCCACGAAGAAGCAGAGGATGTCGTTCAAGATACGATGATAAAGGTCTGGAACAAGCGCGACGACTGGGATCAAATAGAGAATATAGAAGCATTCTGCTTGACCGTATGTCGCCATCTGGCACTCGACAAGGTAAGAAAAGCGAGTCACCATGCTGAAAACCTGCATATCGACGGGCTGAAAGGTCAGGAACACGAAGGATCAGCGGTACTTAACCCTTACGAACAGATTATTCTCAACGACAGGGTAGAGATGGTGAAAGCGCTTCTTAACAGTCTTCCGGAGAAACAGCGCAGCTGTATGCAGCTGCGCGACTTCGAGGGAAAGAGTTACAAAGAGATCGCACTGATCCTGGGCATCAGCGAAGAACAGGTGAAAGTGAATATCTTCAGGGCTCGACAAACGATAAAACAGAAATTCCAAGAATCAGAGAAATATGGATTATAAGTACATTGAACAACTGCTTGAGCGTTACTGGCAAGGCATGACAACGCTGGAAGAAGAGCGCATACTGCGTGCTTTCTTCAGTCAGGATGATATTCCTGTCTCTCTGCTTCCCTATCGTAGCCTGTTCACATTCGAACAATACGACAAGACAACGAATGTGTTAGGTGATGATTTCGATGAGAAGATCTTGGAAATGATCGACGAGAAAGAACCGGTAAAGGCAAAGACCATCCGTCTGACCAACCGTCTGATGCCGCTCTTCAGGGCTGCTGCCATCGTGGCCATCATCCTGACATTAGGCAATGCGGCACAGAAAGCTTTCGACCCGAAAGAACCTGACATGACAAATATCGCAGGATATCAGCAGGTGAAAGAGGGACCGTCGGTCGCCATGGGTGACACCATCAAGGTGGACAGTCTGCAAAAGACCGTCTCACCAATGGTCAACACCATGATCAAGTAGATATATTTCTATGCTTTCTCTATAAAATAATCATGTTTAATGAAACACAAAATGTGAAACTGTGAAGTTTCAATTCTCTCAAAATTTTTTCATAACATACTAACGGAAGAGGGGTGCGATGAGCACCCCTTAACTTTTATGATAACGATAACGTTAACGATAACGATAACTATTAATCATTAAACTTTAAACCTTAAACGATGACTTCCTCATCCGGAGATTCAGTTGGAAGAGTGATGGTAAAAGAATCAACAGTGAGAAGACAACACTCATGATAACCGCCCGCTCATCACCACCAAAGAAATCCTTCAGCGTCATCTCGTCAGAACCCGGATACATCCTTTCGATGACATAAGCCACAGTATTGTTCACCAGATGGAAGAGGATACCGGGAAGGATACTGCCCGTGCGGTAGTACATCCAGCCTAAAAGCAGACCGATTAAGAAGGCATGAGGCATCTGGGCGGGGTTCAAATGACCGATAGCAAACAGTATGGCTGATATAGCTATGGCCACCCATGGGCGTCGACCACCCTGCAACAAGGCACGGAGGATAGCTCCGCGGAATACCACCTCTTCTGCAACAGGTGCTGCAACAGCAATAGCCAGATAACCACCGGGCGTATTGACAATATTCGTAAGATCGTCGGCAATCAGGTTAGGCAGCTCCGGCAATACCTCTTGTAGCCACATGGAAGGCAATAAAGTTCCTAAGGCAGCAAGGATTGTCCAGAAGGCTACACCCCATGGCCGTGACTTTACATAATTCATCGATACGGGTGTCCACCGTGTCCAAAGGAAGAGAATGATGATAACAAGGTTGGATACAACCGTACTCGCTATCATCAGCGGTGCACTGGCATCCGGCGTGATACTCCCCTTCGCGAGAACGTAGATACCCTGTATCACACTCCCCACGATAAACTGTATCGCCAAAAACTCTATGAGATAAATAATCGCTTTCTTCATTGTTCTTTTTCAAATTGTTGTATAATCTGTTCCTCGTCTTTCTCTAACTGTTCACGGAGTGCCTCGGGCGACGCAAACCGCTGTTCATCCCTGACCCTGCTCTTCACATCGATTCTTAACCGTTTACCATAGAGGTCGTCGGAGAAGTGAAAGAGATGCACTTCGATAGTCTGATGATCGCCGTTGAATGTCGGTCGGGTGCCGATATTCATCATGCCAGTATACATTGGGGAGTTATCCTCCAAAGATACCTGCACGGCATAGACCCCCACGGCTGGCAACAGTTTCTCCGGGTTATCCAACTGGATATTAGCGGTAGGGAACCCCATCTTCCGTCCTTGTTGTTCACCAGCCACGACACATCCTGTCAGCGTAAAGGAATGTCCTAAGCAATCAACAGCCTTCTCCATCTCACCCTCTTGGATGAAACGGCGGATCACGGAAGAACTGACGTTGATATCCTCCCACGGATAGACAACCGACTGCTTCACCTCGATGCCCAGTTCTTTGCCATATCTCACATAGTCTTCATACCCCTCTTTACGTGAATTGCCAAAACGATGGTCATAACCGACATACAACAGTCGTACGTTCAGTTGTCCCTGTAAGATCATCTTCATAAACTCATATGCCGACAGGGCTGCCATCTGTTCGGAGAAAGGCAAGACCACACACTCATCGACACCGGTCTCTGAGAGGAGCTGCAACTTCTCTTCAAAGGTTGTCAGCATCTTTGGTTGGAAATCTTTCTTCAGCACCTGACGGGGATGTTTATCAAAGGTTATCAACCGTGATGCCCAGCCACGCTCATTTGCCAACTGAACCAGTTGACGGATGAGAAACTGATGTCCACGGTGCACGCCGTCGAAGAACCCGATCGTTGCCACACAGGGGGCAGTACTGGTATATTCCTTATCTAAATAGATTGTCTTCATCATCATTTCATTTCTATCAGAAGGGCAATTCAAGCCAATCATCACTCACCTTCACATGGTGCGTACGGATACCCAAGGCTGCTGCCCCGGCACAGTTGTTGGCCGAGTCGTCTATGAAGAGCGTCTCTTCCGCACGGATACCTGTTTGCCGTAAAACCTCCCGGAAGATCTCTGCATCGGGTTTTACAAGATGCATCTCATAGGAGAGGAACATCTTCTCAAAGCATCCCTCCAAACGGTGTGCATACGGTTCCCAGTGAATCACATTGGTATTGCTCAACAGGAACAACCGGTATTTCGATTTCAAAGTGCGCAGTTTCTCCACACGGTATTCGGGGATACCTGTCAGCAGTTCACCCCATGCCCAACAGATTACCTCGTCTGTGGCTACACATTCAGGACACTGGCGACGCACCTCGTCACAAAACTGAGGAACGGTGATGCTACCCATCTCCAAGTCGTGGAAGAGATCTTCTTGACGGCACTCGTCCACATAACTGGAAATATGATGTGCTCCTATCTTATCGAAGGCATTCACACAACGAACCTTATCCAGGTTGATCATCACACCACCCCAGTCAAACACTATATTCTTTATACCTTGCATATTCTACGTTTAATCAATCTGTATAACTCGCCCAACACCACGACAACCGATGTGGAGCCGATCACGATCAGCCACTCCTTCAATGACATGCCATCTGTGCGGAACATCTTACCGCCAAACTGCACGATGATCACCTGACCAATCAGTATCAACACCAACACGAGCAGGAAACCCCGTTCACGCCATAGCTTGCGGAAGGCGCTCTGTGTGGATCCCAACGTCTTGGCATTAAAGAGATTCCAGAACTGCAGCATCACGAAGACGGTGAAGAAGAGTGTCATCTCATGGTAATGGATACCGATATCCGCGTCATCGTGGAGGAAATAAACCAGCAGCGTGAACATAATACCAAAGAAGAGTAAGCCCAAGAGCATAATGCCCCACGCCATGCCTTTCGTAATAATAAAACTGTCGGTAGATCGCGGACGCTCTTGCATCACCTCTCTGGAAGGTGCCAACGATGCCAAAGCCATGGCGGCAAAGGTATCCATGATCAAGTTGATCCATAAGATCTGCGTAACCGTCAATGGCAGTTCTGTTCCCAACAACGATCCTCCCAACACCAACAACAACGCGGTGACATTCACCACGAGTTGGAAGAAGAGGAATCGCTGGATATTCTTATACAGCGAGCGCCCCCACATCACAGCATCGGCAATGCTGCGGAAAGAGTCGTCTAACAGGGTGATATCACTGGCTTCCTTCGCCACACTGGTGCCACTGCCCAACGACAATCCCACGTGGGCATGATGTAATGCCGGCGCGTCATTCGTGCCGTCACCCGTCACGGCAACCACCTGGTGCTGCTTCTGCAACAGTTGTACGAACCGCTGTTTATCAGCCGGTCGTGCCCTACTGATGATATGGATACCGTTAACACGCTGGAATGCCTCCTCATCAGAAAGGGCTGCGAAGTCAGCGCCTGTGATCAGTGCCTCTTCCGGTGTCTGATCATCCCAGATACCAATCTGGCGACCGATCTCCTTGGCTGTTCCCGAATGGTCTCCGGTAACCATCTTCACCTCGATGCCTGCCTGCTGACACTGACCGACGGCATCGGGCACATCAACTCTTACCGGATCACTGATACCACAGACTGCCTGCAGATGGAGATGCGCAAGACTGTCGGATGAATCCTCGGCAGACGATATCTTCCTCCATGCGAAAGCCAACGTACGCATCGCCTTCTCCTGATACCTACGAAGCAGGTCATTCACCTGCATCCTTACCTCTTCCGACAGGTCACAACAGGTAATGACCATCTCAGGTGCGCCCTTCATCAAGAGGTAACACCCGTCATTCAGTTGTATCGTGGTGGTCATATACTTGAGTTGTGTGGAGAACGGTTGTTGATGGAGCACCGTCACCTCCTCACGCACTTTCTGATAGTCTGCTTCAACCTTTCCCGACACGAACTGTTGGTGCGCCCACTCCAAGAGTGCCACCTCGGTAGGGTTACCGATGCCCTGTCCGTCCTTACCCAGAAAAGCCGTACTGTTCACGGCAATGGCTGTTGTGAGGAAGGATATGTCGTCTGTAGGGGTATCCTCAGAGGGAAATACCTGCATATCCCCCACCGTCATCTTATTCTGTGTGAGTGTTCCCGTCTTGTCTGTACAGATCACGGTCACAGCTCCCATGGTCTCACAGGCATGCAGTTTTCTCACAAGGTTGTTGCTGACCAGCATCCTGCGCATGTTCAATGCCAGACAGAGCGTCACGGCCATAGGCAATCCTTCGGGCACAGCCATCACGATCAGCGTCACCGTCATCATGAAATACTGCAAGACGACCTCCGCCATCTCGAGGTAGTTGTCACTATGCCACAGTTCCGGATGCGTAAAGATATGATGCGTCAGGAAGATGACGAAGGCCGCTATCGACAAGGTAAAACCGATCTTGTTGATCATAGCGCCCAGACGTTTCAACTGGATATTCAGCGGTGTCTCCACATCCGTATCCTCAGCGGCACTCTTCGCTACCTTTCCGATCTCTGTGGCATTGCCGACAGCCGTGACAACCATCTCTCCCCGACCGTTCATCACCATCGTAGAGCGCATCACACGGTAAGAGGGATAGGTGGCATGGGGATCGTTCAACGACTCTTCCGCATGCTTATCTGCTAAGGGTTCACCGGTCAGCGACGACTCATCTATCTGCAAATCGGTACTCTTGACCAGATCACCATCAGCGGGAATCTCATCACCCGTCTCTACGATAACAAGATCGCCTACCACAATCTCCTTACGTGGGATCAGCATGATCTCCCCATCGCGCAGCACTTTCACCGGCTGTTCCTCTCCGATAGCATTGAGAACCGCAAACTTCTTGGCGGCATCACGCTCGAAATAAAAACCAATCGTAGTAGCTAAGAAGATGGCGATAAAGATACCGATAGTCTCTATGATCTCACCATGGATAAAGGCAAGCACCAAGGAGACGACACCTGCAAATAGCAAAATCTGGATGATCGGGTCTTGATACTTTTCCAGATAGAGCTGCCATAGTGAGCGACGCTTGGGAGGTGTCAGCACATTCTCCCCATATTGCTGTCGCCGCTGCTCTACCTCGGCCTTTGATAATCCTTTATGCAGAAACGCTTCTGTATATTGTTCTTTCTTCATACCTTATTATATAGGCTGCAAAATTACAAAGGTATTCTCAAAACACCAAAAAGTACACAACGAAATATTCTCAACGATAACTAATGTATCTAAATAGTGCGAAAGATAAGTGTGTTTACTAAAGGATCACAAGATCGTTTTTGCGATCCAGGCACAGGCCTCCGCATCCGCCAAGGCATGGTGATGATTCTCCAGGTGATAGCCACACTCGGCTGCCACGGTCTGCAACTGATGATTCGGCAGGTATGGCATCACCCGCCTGGAAGCCTGACAAGTACAATAGAAGAAATAATCGGGATAGTCCATCCGGTAACAGCGGAAGACGGCCTTCAGACAGTTCTCATCGAAGTTTTTGTTATGCGCCACCAAGGGAAGTCCCTCAATCATCGGGGCCACCTCCTTCCACACCTCCGGGAAAATAGGGGCATCATCCGTATCCGCGTGAGTCAGACCATGAACCCTTGTATTCCAATAGTTGTAGTAATTAGGCTCCGGCTGGATCAGGGAATAGAAGGAGTCGACAATCTCTCCACGGCGAACGATAACTATACCGACGCTGCAGACGCTTGTCATCTCCCTATTGGCCGTCTCGAAATCTATCGCTGCGAAATCTCGTAACATATCAAAACATTATTCCGCAAAGGTACGGATAAGTGAGTGAAATGCAAAAAAACATAAGAGAAATTTCCGCCATTTCACTTTTATGTTTATCTTTGTGGTATAATTTATAAATAGTCCACCCATGAGATATTTTAGAATCACTGCCCTTATCCTGTTGGTCATCACCTCATCGGTATGTATCGCACAGAAAGCCGGTTATCCCATCAACCCCGTGCCTTTCACCTCTGTCAAGGTTACTCCCGGCACTTTCTGGGGACAACGGTTGGAAGCCAGCAGGAGAACAACCATACCCCTCGCCTTCAGCAAGTGCGAGGAGACAGGGCGCTATATGAACTTCATCCATGCCACCGAGCACATGAAAGACCCATCGAAGACCTTCCCCGTCAGCGGCTTTAGCTTCGATGATACCGACCCTTATAAGACCATCGAAGGAGCATCCTACCTCTTGCAGACGTTTCCCGACAAGAAGTTGGCTCACTATGTCGACTCCGTCATCGACATCATCGCTGCCGCGCAAGAGCCGGATGGCTATCTCTATACCGCACGCACACAGAATCCCGTTCATCCCCATGACTGGGCAGGCAACAAGAGATGGGTAAAGGAGGAGGATCTCAGTCATGAGCTATATAACTTAGGTCATATGATAGAGGGAGCCATCGCACATTATCAGGCTACGGGAAGCAGGAAATTCCTGGATGTTGCCATCCGTTATGCCGACTGCGTATGCCGTGAGGTGGGTCCCAATCCCGGTCAGGCATGTGTCGTTCCTGGTCATCAGATTGCGGAGATGGCCTTAGCCAAGCTCTATCTGGTTACCGGTGACAAGAAATATCTGGATGAAGCCAAGTTCTTCCTCGACTACCGCGGCAAGACAACCATCAAGCACGACTACTCCCAGGCGCACCTCCCTGTCATCGATCAGAAGGAAGCCGTCGGACATGCGGTACGTGCCGCCTATATGTATGCCGGCATGGCTGATGTGGCTTCATTGACAGGCGACACCGCCTACATCCATGCCATTGATGCGATCTGGGATAATATCGTCTCCAAGAAACTGTATATCACCGGCGGCATCGGGGCAACGAGCAGTGGTGAGGCTTTCGGAAAGAATTACGAGTTGCCTAATATGAGTGCGTATTGTGAGACCTGTGCCGCCATCGGTAATGTGTATGTCAACCACCGTCTGTTCCTGTTGCATGGTGAGTCGAAATACTACGATGTGCTGGAACGCACCCTTTACAACGGTCTTATCTCGGGTGTCTCCCTGCAAGGTGACGGTTTCTTCTATCCTAATCCGTTGGCATCTCTCGGCCAACATCAGCGTCAACCGTGGTTCGGCTGTGCCTGTTGTCCGTCGAACATCTGTCGTTTCATCCCCTCCCTGCCCGGTTATGTCTATGCCGTCAAGGACCGTTCGGTATACGTGAACCTCTTCCTCTCCAACAAAGCGAACCTCAAGGTAGGTGGGAAGGATATCAGTCTGACACAGACAACCAACTATCCGTGGGAAGAGAATATCACCATCACGATAGATAAGAACAGCGCCGGACGGTTTGCCCTGAAGATCCGCATCCCCGGATGGGCCAAGAACCAGGTGGTGCCCAGCGATCTCTATCAGTATACCGATGATGCCCAACCGGTATATCGCTTCGCTGTGAACGACCGGGAATACTATGATGCAGAAAGGAAAGCCGCGCTGACAGACGACGGATATATCACCATCGACCGCAAATGGAAGAAAGGAGATAAGATACAGATTCACTTCTGTATGTATCCGCGTGTCGTACGTGCCAACAGTGAGGTGACGGCCGACCAAGGAATGGTTTGTATCGAGCGCGGTCCGCTGGTCTATTGCGCAGAGCATCCCGACAACGATTTCGATATCATGAGCATTCTCCTCAATCAGAAGCCCGCTTTCGAGGAAGGAGAGAAAGAGATTGCCGGAACAACGGTAAAGACACTCTCTACCAAGGTGCAACAGCTTAGCTTTAACGACAAGGGGATGCTGACGACCAAAGAGGAGAACCTGACACTCATCCCCTACTATGCGTGGTGTCACCGCGGAAGTGGTAAGATGCGGGTATGGCTGTCACAGGATCTGAGCAGCGTCACCCCTGCCACACCTCCATCGTTAGCCAGCAAGAGTAAGTTATCGGCCTCTACTAAGACAGCGGCTCTCTCTGCCGTCTGCGATGGATTAATTCCCAAGAACAAAGATGATCGCTCTACACCCTACTATCATTGGTGGCCGAAGAAAGATGCTACAGAGTGGTTGGTTTACGAATTCCCTGAGGAGATGTATCTGCAGAGTAGCACCGTCTACTGGTTTGATGACCAGCCCTGGGGCGGTTGTGGCTTGCCTGCATCATGGAAACTCTATTACAGAGATGAGAAAGGACAATGGCAGCCCATAACCAGTGTTGAGCGTTATCCGATCATGGCAGGCAACCCCTGCACCGTCAACCTAAACCTGGTCTGGACAAAAGCCTTGAAATTAGAGGTAAAGCTACCGGCTAACCTCTCCGCCGGCATCTTCGAGTGGAGTGTGAAATAAAGAACTTTAGACACTTTTTTCAGTGTTTTCTTTCGTTTGTCCATCATCCCTTAGACTGTCCATACAACGCGTAACGAAAAGACTGACAATATTTTGAGAGACTCATAATCGGTTGTAACTTTGCAATACCAAAAGGAAATAATAACAAAAAATATACGATTATGAGAGCAGCAGTTTTAAACCCCCGCACAATTGCAAACAGAATTGCAATGGCACAGCGTACCAAGAGTTCAAGAAATTTCGTTGAGGAAGAAGTAACCTTCAATCCTTTTGTAACGGCAGATTCACCCAAGATGAATTAAAGACAGGTCTTAAGAACGACGAATATTAACGATTGAATGATTGACGATATGAAAGCGATTACCCTATTTGTCCTGACGTTAGTGGCTATATTAATACCCATCCACTGTCATCATAAGGAGAAACGAATTCCGTAGACCTCAAAAAAGAGCGACTAAAAGAAATTAAATTAAACACGATAAGGATATGTCTCAGCATATCCTTCTTTTATGGACTTCTCTTTATAGTTAAAATAGACTTGGGGACAGGGCCACATGGCATACCTGTCCCCAAATTTTTATATACCACCCACTTCGATGGACAGAAGATTATCTATGCCGAGAAAGAATGGGGCATCTATGAGTGTCATCTGAACGACGGAACACAGATTGACTTCTACAAGAAGAGTGAGTGGAAGAAGGTTGACTGCAATGACTTCAAAGCCGTTCCCGACGTGCTGATCCCAGAGGTTATCAAGCAGTATGTGAATGAGAACTTCCCCGAGAGTATCATCACCAAGATCGAGAAGGAGCGCTATGGTTATGACATCGAACTGTCGAACGACCTGGAGTTGAGGTTCAACAAGCAGGGATATATTCTCAGAATGGATGACTAATGTATATACGAAGGTACAGGAACCACTTGAGTTTGCGAGTTCCAAACCTAAAATCCACCGGGCTTACATCGCAGGATGTAAGCCCGATCTATTTTATTGATATCACTTATAGCTCCTCTCCCCTGAGGAACACCCGCTTGATAATAGGTGTGGTGTACGCATAAGGGATGAAGTCGAGCGACGGGATAGGTTTGGTGATATAGAAATTCGCCACCTTACCGACGGTTATCGAACCGTATTCCTTGCTCACGCCCATGGCACAGGCCGTATTCATCGTAGTAGCATTGAGGGCCTCATACGGTGTAAGGTGCATCTTGATGCAAGCCAAAGACACCACGAACTTCATGTCTCCCGAAGGAGTAGAGCCCGGGTTATAATCAGAAGCCAGTGCCACGGCCAGTCCTTCATCGATCATCTTACGTGCCGGAGCAAACGGCATGTTCAGGAAGAACGACGTTCCGGGGAGTCCCGTCGGCATGGTATCAGCCTCCTTCAGCAGTTGGATATCCTCATCGGTCATACTCTCCAAGTGATCCACACTCAGCGCATGGTGCTTCACGGCCACCTCTACCCCACCCGAAGGAGCAAGTTCCTGACCGTGGATCTTACCACGCAGACCATATTTCCATCCAGCTTCAAGAATATCCGCTGTCTCCTCTGGGGTAAAGAAACCCTCATCGCAGAACACATCAACATACTCTGCCAGATTCTCCGCAGCCACTGCCGGTAACATCTCGTCGATAATCTGACGGACATACGCCGACTGACTCATGCCCTTAGGCACGGCATGAGCACCTAAGAACGTACTGACAACCTTTAGGGGAGACGACTCCTTGATACGGCGGATCACCCGTAACATCTTCAGTTCGTCGGCAGGATTCAGGCCATAGCCACTCTTGATCTCCACAGCACCTGTGCCCTTGCGGATAATCTCATGCACACGCTCCATAGCCTGATCGTAGAGTTGCTGCTCAGTCATCGCATGCAGACGGTCTGCACTATTCAGAATGCCCCCACCCCGACGGGCAATCTCTGCATAACTCAGTCCGTGGATCTTATCCACAAACTCCTGTTCGCGGCTACCGGCATAGACCAGATGTGTATGACTGTCGCAGAAGGAAGGGAGCACCGCTCCCCCTTCTGCACTGATGACTTCAGCGTTATTTAACACTTCAGAAGGGAGATTTTTCAACGATTCCATCGGACCATATCCTGCGATACGACCGTCTTTCACCCACAGCCACGCATCCTGTATACAGTGCATCTGGTCCATGGCCTTACCACAGATACGCTCTTTTTTCTCTTCGTCGATTCCGGCTAGTATGCCGATATTGTTAATGATCTTATTCATATTAATATTTTTATTCACATCTATGTTCTTTTTCTGTGTGCCGACAGAGAAAAAGAAACCAAAAAGAGAACTCGTTGCACGCTCCCGCTATCGCAACATATGAGCCCCCACCAACTCCCCCAAAGGGGGAGAGAGTCTTTTGTCTATTGTCCGCAGGAGATTGCGGGTCAAGCCCGCAATGAGTGTCTTTTTCCCTCCCTCTCGGGGAGGGTTGGGGAGGGGCTCTACAACCATGCCGCCCCTATGATGGGGCGAGCATACATTAGTGTAAGAGCGACGAGTAGGAGCGGTTACATCCCTCTCCTGGAGAGGAGAGGGCGTGGGAGTGGTTGAGTCCCCTCCTTATGCAAGGAGGGGTTGGGGTGGTTGGGAAATTCTCTATATAGAGAGAAGAACATCAATCACCACATTTTATTCCTCAAGAACTGAATAGACTTCTCGATATACGGGTACATCAGTTCATCATTGAGGATGAAGGGCACCTGCTTACGATACTCGTCGTAGATCTCCTGCAGTATTGGTGAGGTCCTCAACGGCAGACGGAAGTCTATTGCCTGTGCGGCATTGAACAATTCAATAGCCAGCACACGCTCCGTGTTCAGCACCACCTTATATAATTTAATGGCGGCGTTAGCACCCATGCTGACATGGTCTTCCTGATCCTGGCATGAAGGAATGCTATCTACCGATGACGGCATAGCGAGTGATTTGTTCAAGCTCACTACAGAAGCCGCGGTATATTGTGTAATCATAAAACCGCTGTTCACACCGGGGTTAGCCACGAGGAAACTGGGCAGTCCACGGGTTCCTGATACCAGTCGGTAGATACGACGCTCAGAGATATTAGAGAGTTCACTCATGGCGATAGCCAGGAAGTCCATCGGCAATGCGATCGGCTCACCATGGAAGTTACCGGCAGAGATGATCAGATCCTCATCTGGACAAACGGTGGGGTTATCAGTAGCAGAGTTGATCTCCGTATCGATGACCGAACGTACATAGCGCAACGTATCCTTCACTGTTCCGTGCACTTGTGGAACACAGCGGAAAGAGTACGGATCCTGCACATGCGCCTTGGAAGTGGCGATCAGCTGACTGCCCTTGAGCAACTCACGCATACGGGCAGCGGTCTCCAACTGTCCCTGATGCGGACGAACGAGATGGACAGCCTCTGTAAACGGCTCTATCCTACCGTCGTAAGCATCCAATGACAAGGCAGCGATATTATCAGCCCAACGGCTCAGTCGCTCAGCATTCAGGATGCTCCATACCGCAAAGGCACTCATATTCTGTGTACCATTGAGCAGGGCAAGACCCTCCTTGCTCGACAGTTCGATAGCCTTCCAACGTTTCTTACGAAGAATCTCCTCACCACTCATCACCTTACCGAGATATTCCACCTCGCCTAAGCCGACTAACGGCAGACACATATGTGCCAGAGGAACCAAGTCACCAGAAGCACCTAATGATCCCTGCTTATACACCACGGGGTAGATCTCGTTATTGAAGAAAGCCACCAGACGCTGCACGGTCTCCAGTTTACAACCCGAATAACCATAGCTGAGTGACTGTATCTTCAGGAGCATCATGATCTTGACGATATCGTTAGGCACACGCTCACCCACGCCACAGGCATGACTCTTGATCAGATTGATCTGCAACTGTGCCAGATGATCGTGACCGATAGAGACATTACACAAAGAACCAAAGCCGGTGGTCACGCCATAGATTGGTTCTCCATTACGGGCAATCTTCTTATCCAGATAGCTTCTGCAGCGACGGATACGCTGTTTGGCATCGTCACTCAACTCCAGTTTGTAACCTTTATAAACTATTTCGCCGATTTTCTCAATAGTCAGATGTTCGGCACTGATATAATGTATCATTGTTTTTCGTCTTATTATTATCTATAGTAACTATAGGCACTATAATTATATTTTTCTTAAAAACCCAGCTCTTCCAACAGGCTGTCGTCCACGAGGTTCGGCATCGTTACCTGCAGATCGGGGGTGCGGTCCATCTCACGCTGGATGGCATGCATAGAACCCACGTTACGGGCCCATGAACGACGGGCAATACCGTTGTTGACATCCCAGAAGAGCATTCTGCGAATACGCTGATCTGCCTCTTCACTACCGTCGATCACCATACCAAAGCCACCGTTGATGACTTCTCCCCAGCCTACACCGCCTCCATTATGGATACTTACCCAGGTAGCACCGCGGAAACTGTCGCCAATCACATTCTGTACTGCCATATCTGCACAGAACTGCGAACCATCGTAGATATTGCTGGTCTCACGGAAAGGAGAGTCGGTGCCTGACACATCATGATGGTCACGGCCTAACACCACCGGTCGGCTGATCTCTCCCTTACGGATCGCATCATTGAAAGCCAAGGCAATCTTCGTACGTCCTTCGGCATCCGCATAGAGGATACGGGCCTGAGAACCTACTACCAAGTGATTCCTTCCAGCCTCCTTGATCCAGTGGATATTATCATCCATCTGGCCTTGTATCTCTGCCGGTGCATCCTTACGGATCTCCTCCAAGACCTTGGCGGCCAACTTATCCGTCATCTCCAAGTCTTTCGGATCACCGGATGAGCATACCCAACGGAACGGACCAAAGCCATAGTCGAAGAACATCGGACCCATGATATCCTGCACGTATGAAGGATAGCGATACTGATGACCTTCTTTTCCTTCCTTCCAGATATCAGCTCCCGCACGTCCGGCGGTCAACAAGAAGGCATTACCATAATCAAAGAAATACATGCCTTTGGCTGTCAGTTGGTTGATAGCTGCTACCTGACGGCGCAGAGAAGCATAAACAGCCTGCTCAAAGCGCTCCGGCTCTTCTGCCATCATACGCTTCGACTCCTCCAGAGAAAGTCCTACCGGATAGTAACCACCTGCAAAAGCATTGTGCAGAGAAGTCTGATCACTACCCAAATCTACACGGATATCTTCTTTTACCAGACGCTCCCACAGGTCAACGATATTACCCACGTATGCCATAGATACCGTGCGTTCCTCAGCGACAGCCTTGCGGATAGCGGGAATCAGTTCGTCGAGGTTGTCATGCAACTCATCCACCCATCCCTGCTCATAACGTTTGTTAGCAGCCAAAGGATTGATCTCTGCCACCACGCTGACTGCACCGGCAATATTACCAGCCTTAGGCTGAGCACCCGACATACCACCTAATCCGGAAGATACGAATAACGGATGCTTCTTACCAACCTTACGGGCAGCGTTCAGAATCGTGATGGTTGTGCCATGGACGATACCCTGCGGACCGATATACATATACGATCCGGCCGTCATCTGACCATACTGACTCACGCCGAGTGCATTATCACGCTCCCAGTCATCGGGCTTCGAGTAGTTGGGGATGACCATACCATTGGTCACCACTACACGCGGCGCATTCTTATGTGAAGGGAAGAGTCCTAAGGGATGACCTGAGTACATCACGAGTGTCTGTTCATCGGTCATCTCACTCAGATATTTCATTACCAGTCGGTATTGTGCCCAGTTCTGGAAGACAGCACCATTACCGCCGTAGGTGATCAACTCATGCGGATGTTGTGCCACGGCCTTGTCCAGGTTGTTCTGGATCATCATCATGATAGCGGCAGCCTGCTCAGAACGATGGGGATACTCATCGATCGGACGGGCATACATCTCATAACGGGGACGGAAGCGGTACATATAGATACGTCCGTACTCTTTCAACTCCTCGGCAAACTCTGGTGCCAATGTGGCGTGGAACTTCTTGGGGAAGTAACGCAGGGCATTGCGCAATGCCAGTTTTTTCTCCTCAGCAGTGAGGATATCTTTTCTCTTCGGTGCATGGTTGATGGTGGTATCGTATGCCTGCGGCTCGGGTAGCACATCAGGAATACCCATGCGGATATCTTTTACGAATTCTTCGTGTGTCATAATGATATGTGGTATTAACTGTTAATGACTTTTTCTACAATCTCTATAATCTCGGCTTCTTCCTGTTTTGCCTTTACGATGAGTTCCTCAGCCTCAGCGATGAGACGTCCGGCTGTCTCACGATCCTTCAATGAAGAAGCATTGATCTTCACGTTCAGACCGGCACCCAGCACGGCAGCACGGGCGGCAAGAGCACCTACGCCTGCATCGCTCACACTGTTGGGGTTACCCTCGATAGCCATGGCACGACAGATCTCGAACGTCTTGAACGATGCCTGCATCGTATGCAGAGGAACCTGTGTGGCAAAGAGTGTTGCCTCCTGGATAGCCTGTGAGCGCAACTGCTTCTCTTCATCGGTCTTCTTAGGCATTCCGAAGGCAGCCATGATACGGTTGAAGGCATCGGTATCCTCATCTACCAGGTGCAGCAGTTCTGCCTGAAGTTCCTGTCCTTTGTCAGCCCAGTTACTGAACTTTTCCCATTGGTCATCCCAACCGGCCTTATGACTGGAGAGGTTAGCCACCATTGTTCCTAACGCTGCGGCCAGCGAACCCATATAGGCAGAGATCGTTCCGCCACCCGGTGCGGCACTCTCACGAGAAGTCTCTTCAGAGAAGTCTTTCACGGTCAGGTCAACCAGTCGGTTCTTCTTGTCTTTATCCTCCAATAAGAACTCGATCACTTTCTCACGGGGATTGAACGGTTTCAGATCATCCAGTCCCATGGAATGAATGGCGATATTGATGATATCTGCCTCGGGGATACCGGTAGAACGCTGTTGTTTACGCAGGAAATATTTACCGGCCTCTATCAAGGTACGTTTCGGCATCAGTCCTACCACCTCTGTTCCTGTCACACGGATACCTCTGTTCTGCGCACAGCGGCATACCTCGTCGAAAGCCACGTGCAACGGTGTAACGTTGATATTGGTGATGTTCATTGATACCTGAGCGATGCCATACTCATCGATAAACCAACCGATAGCCTTGGTACTCTTCAACGTACCCGGTCGCATGATGACATTACCCTGCTCATCTTTCTTGGGTTTACCTACGATAGGATTCCCCTCACGTACCGGACGACCCTTCTCACGCACGTCGAAGGCAATGGCGTTGGCACGACGGGTAGAGGTAGTGTTCAGATTGAAGTTGACTGCCAACAGGAAGTCACGCGCACCAACTGCCGTACAACCTGTCTGTGCCACCTGCTCATCCCAAGGACGAGCACCGAAGTCGGGCTTCTCACTCTCTACGGTCATACGTTCGGCAAGTCCCTCATACTCACCCTTACGGCAAATGGCGAGGTTGCGGCGCTCCTCTGTAAAGGCAGCTGCCTCATAACAGTAGCAGGGCACGGCCAACTCGTTGGCAATGCGCTCGGCCAACTGCCGTGCCAACTGGGCACATTCCTCTAAGGTAATACCCTCAACGGGAATCAACGGCAGCACATCGGTAGCACCCATACGGGGGTGGGCACCGTGATGCTGACGCATGTCGATCAACTGCGCTGCTTTCTTTACTGCTTGGAAGGCTGCCTCCACGACATCTTCCGGACTACCTACAAAAGTTACAACTGTGCGGTTGGTAGCCTCGCCCGGATCCACGTCGAGCAGCTCCACACCACTTATCTTTGTTATCTCACTTGTTATCTGATTAATAACGTCCATGTTGCGCCCCTCACTGAAATTGGGGACACACTCAATGAGTTGTCTTTTCATAAAATAAAATTAAGGTTAAGAAATAAAATCGCTATTTGTATGCACGGTATTACAGGCAGAAGACTATGGATAGCGTACGCATCCAAGACTTCTCACAATGACGGAAAAGTGTAATGGTCCCATACAAATATTCGTTTCACAGGTTTTCGTCGGCAAATATAGCACATTTATTTGATTATTACAAATAACGATATCTGAAAAATCATTAAATAACAAATTATTAGACATATTTTTGTCATGAAGCAAAAGACTACTCTTTCACTTCTACTTGGAGTTCCCCACTGACTATGCGACCCTCGCTGGTTAGTCCCTCTGCATGGATGACATATGTTGTGGGTAGGTCGGCACTGAAGAAGGAGAGTTGAAGATTGTGTCCCCGACCCATTCGCAGGTAAGGATTCCAGTAGAGTGTGCGTCGCAGATCGGGACTCATAGACTGAGGC
>CADBSW010000121.1 GCA_902797505.1 uncultured Prevotellaceae bacterium
CATGTACTAAATGTCTGATAATGAGTGTCACTTCGTGACAGAAATCTTACAAATCTTTTCAAATCTTTCAAAATTGATTTGTTTGATTTGTATAGATTTGATAGATTTCTCGCCGTAGGCGACTAATTATCCGTGATTTAGCTCACTTCCGAAAGTTGAGTTATTTTATTATCAAGATTTCTCTGTCTCTCCATCTCTCTGTGTTTTAATTGCCTTCGGCGATTATCGTCACGACTCGGCCTATCAAGTAAACTTGTTGGCACTCGCTGCTCCGATAATTATCAATTTTCAATTATCAATTATCAATTAAAACTTCACTTCCGGTGCTTTCTGTGCACTGGCCTCTGCCTCAAACTTGTTCATCTTGTCGAACTTGAAGAATCCGGCGATGATGTTCTGTGGGAATGAGCGTACCAAGGTGTTATACGACTGCACGGCCGTGTTGTACTTGTTACGAGCCTCGTTGATACGGTTCTCTGTTCCTTCCAACTGTACCTGCAGATCCTTGAAGTTCTCATTGGCTTTCAGATCGGGGTAGTTCTCCTGGATGGCAATCAGTTTACCCAATGCTGATGACAACTCACCCTGTGCTGCCTGGAACTCCTGCAGCTTCTCAGGTGTCAGGTTCTCTGGGTCTACCGTTATCTGTGTGGCCTTCGAACGGGCGTTCACCACCTCTGTCAGTGTCTCTTCCTCATGCTTGGCATATCCTTTCACAGTCTCCACCAGGTTAGGGATCAGGTCGGCGCGACGCTGATAAGCACTCTGAACATTGGCAAAAGCAGTAGTTGCTTTCTCCTGTTCTACAACCATGTCATTATAACATCCCTTGAAAGAGAAGATAACGATCAAAACAAGAATAACGATTACTCCGATTGATTTCAATAAATTCTTCATAAACTATAGTTTTAATGATTAATATTTCTTTTTATTGTAAGACGTGATTACCAGCCACCGCCGGCACCTCCGCCACCGAAGCTGCCACCGCCGTAGCCTCCTCCAAAGCCACCGCCGCCGAATCCACCACCGAATCCGCCGCCACGGCCACTGGGCCAACCGGTGCCCCAGTAGGTGGTGCCCATACCTGTGCGGTCTCTTCCATAACCCGTATAACCGGTACCACCATTATTATTGAATACCAGCCACTTATATTTCTTGTTCAGTCCACTGTATATGAACATCCATATCATCAACATCAGTAATGACATCGACTCACCACCCAGACTGATATCTTCTTCACCCACACGTGTGCTCGACGGCATATCCTTACCTTCCAACAGACTGGAGAGGGCTGATACCAGGAGCATCATCGCCTGGTCGGGATCCTCCGCCTTCAACGAGGGGGTGAGGTAGGTGCGTGCCAGTTGACTGCACTCCGCATCGGTCAGGTCACCTTCCAGTCCTGTTCCCGGAGCAATGAAATACTTATGATCGAGGTAAGCCACCACGATGACCAGTCCACGGTTGAGTTCTTTCGTTCCGATGCCCACCCTGTTGCCTACATCCTGTGCCATGCGGAAAGGATCAGCGTTGGCAACGCGGTTGACGATGATGATGGCCGACTCCACTTCCTGGTTGGTATCCAACTGCCTGAGGATCATGTTCAGTGAGTCGACTGTCGACTGCTGTATCACGCCATCAGGGTTTGACACATACTGACTGCCGTCGGTGAGGTGGGGCAGAGGGATGTTATCGGCGCTCCATACCTGATCGCTGGTGGGTGTTGCTATCTTATTGACCGGCTCTTCCTGGGTAGCCCAACTGTATTCGCAGGAGACGACACAACAGGCGATGAAGGCCCAGAAGAGCCATCCCAGCCAACGCTTATAGAACTTAAAGCGCGGTGTTCCTTCACTGTTCCCTGTCAGTCCTTTCAGCGTCTTCGTCTCTCCATGGAAGGCCCAGATGCCGAAGCACACCGCCATGATGGCTATCAGAATGCCGAAGACGACCCAGTACGACAGACTGTCGCCTGCTATCATATAGATGATACCAGGGAATAACCAGCTTACCGCCAGCAGTAGTATTGTTAATAAGAACGGTTGGTATTGGGTCATCTCTTCCTGTTTAATCGTTATTATTCCAAATATCCCAACTGATATATGCCTGCAGCAGCAACATCTCGAGTCCGTTCTTCACGGTGGCGCCATATTGCTTGCCATTGCGCATGAACATCGTTTCGTCGGGGTTGTATATCAGGTCATAGAGGATCGTCTTGCTGTCCATCGCCTCGTAGGGCAGTTGCGGACATTCGTCGAAATGAGGATACATACCGCAGGGGGTACAGTTCACAATCACATTATACTCCTTGATGACATTGGGCGTGATACGCTGATACTGTATCGTTCCCGGACGCTCATAGCGGCTGACGTTTATCGTTTCCAGTCCTAATGATCTCAAGGCATATTTCACGGCCTTCGACGCCCCGCCGGTGCCTAAGATAAGTGCTTTCTTGTGAAAACGCTCCAGCATCGGCTCGATACTCTGCTTGAAGGCGAGGGCATCGCTGTTGTAGCCCTTCAGGTGATAGGTGTTGTTCCTGTGCTCCACCTTCACCACGTTCACGGCGCCGATGCTCCGTGCCTCTGACGTGATGGAGTCGAGAAAGCTCATCACCTTCTGTTTATAGGGGATGGTCACGTTGAATCCCTCCAGGTCCGGATTAGAGGCGAGCACCTCCAACAATGCGTCGATGGTGGGTATCTCGAAGTTGATATATTCCGCTTCAATACCTTCGTTCTCAAACTTCTCGTTAAAGAATCCTTTAGAGAAGGAGTGTCCCAATGGGTAACCTATCAGACCGTACTTTTTCATATGTCCAGATATTTATGAAATTATTTTGTGGCTATATACATGGTGCATATGCCGAATGTGAGGCGCTTGAAACGAGGGTTCTTGAAGCCCACGTTCTCGAATATCGTCATCATCTTCTCTCCTTGCGGGAAGGCCTCGATGGTGGCTGTCAGGTAGCGGTATGCCTGGTCGTCTTTCGAGATGAGCTTGCCATACAGGGGCAGGAAGGTGTGCGAGTAGATCCAGAACAACTGCTTCATGGGGAATCCCATCGGTCGTGTCAGTTCCAGGATCACCAGATGGCCTCCCTCCTTCATCACCCGGAGCATCTCGCGCAGTCCTTGCTCCAGGTCTTGGAAGTTACGGATGCCGAAGGCAGCGATGATGGCATCGAAGGAGTTGTCGGCGAACGATAGGTGCATGCAGTCTTCCTTCTTGAAACTGACGATGTCCTGCAGTTGTGCCGCCCTGACCTTCTGTCTGCCTATCTCCATCATCCCTTCCGAGATGTCAGCGCCCACGACGCTTTGCGGTTGCAGCATGCGGGCAGCGAGGATAGCGAAGTCACCTGTCCCTGTGGCCACGTCGAGCACCTGTTGGGGGTGGTGGGGCTGTAGTGCCTTGATGGCTTTCTTCCGCCATCCCTTGTCGATGTTCCACGACAGTCGGTGGTTCAGCGTGTCGTAGTTGTCGGCGATATTGTCGAACATCTGCTCCACCTGCTTCCCCTTCTCCGTGTCTTGACCGTAGGGTGTTATCCGCTCTTGCTTATACATTTCTTATCTGTTCTTATACACGCGCAGACAGTCTGCCACGTTCTTCTCTATTCTTGCGGCGATGTCACCCTCTTCGGCGGCCTTGTCGAATTTCTCACCTACGATATGCTCGTACAGCTCGATGTATCTCTCGGATACGCTCTCTGCATACTCGTCGGTAATCTCCGGCATCACCTGTCCGGGCTCGTTCATGAAGTTGTGCTCGATGAGCCACTGACGAACGAACTCCTTGCTGAGCTGGCGCTGGGGCTCTCCCTTCTCGAATTTCTCCTCATAGCCGTCGGCATAGAAGTAACGGCTGGAGTCGGGGGTGTGGATCTCGTCGATCAGATATACCTTTCCATCGCGCTTACCAAACTCGTATTTCGTATCCACGAGGATCAGTCCTTGCTTGGCGGCAATCTCCTGTCCGCGGGCGAAGATCTTACGGGTGTACTCCTCCATCTTCTCATAGTCCTCCTTGCTGACGATGCCCTGTGCGATGATCTCCTCCTTGGAGATGTTCATGTCGTGACCTTCATCAGCCTTGGTTGTCGGGGTGATGATAGGCTCTGGGAACCGCTCGTTCTCGCGCATGCCGTCGGGCAGCTTCACGCCGCACAGCTCGCGACATCCCTTCTTGTATTCTCTCCAGGCGCTGCCGGTGAGGATCGAACGGATGATCATCTCTACGCGGAATCCTTCACATTTCAGTCCTACGGTCACCATGGGGTCTGGGGTAGCCAGTTTCCAGTTCGGACAGATATCTGTCGTGGTATCCAGGAACTTGGCTGCTATCTGGTTCAACACCTGTCCTTTATAGGGGATACCCTTGGGTAATACTACGTCGAAGGCAGAGATGCGGTCGGTAGCGACCATCACCAGCAGGTCGTCGTTGATGTTATACACGTCGCGTACCTTACCATGATACACACTCTTCTGTCCCTCAAATTCAAAATCCGTTCTTGTTAATGCTTTCATTTTTATATATCAATTACTTATTATCATTTTTATTTTCAACACAGAGGTACAGAG